>NZGD01000135.1 GCA_002690925.1 Rhodopirellula sp. | reverse complement strand
TTGTCAATGAGATTGACGATTGGACCAATTTGGCCAGCCACACCTTCGACGGATGTGGCCCCGCCATTCCAGGGTGCACCAACGCGAACGCCACGAACTATGACGCCACGGCTACCGAAGATGATGGCTCTTGCATTTTTGGCAACGCGTGCAACGTGGACGGCGTTGTGGTGGAGGCAAGCAGCTTCCAGTACAACCCTGCCAACTTGACCATTGAATCCGGCCAAACGGTCGTGTGGTCGAACCTCGGTGGTACCCACGACGTCAACGGCGACATCGATTCTCAAACAGGTTCTTCATTCGGCAACCCCGAAGCGTTCTACTTGGCTCCTGTCTTGGGAGACGCTGCAGGAGTGTGCATCGGTTCTTACACGTTCAACACGCCTGGCGTGTACACCTACGATTGCTCCATCGGTTCTCACGCTGCATTGGGCATGGTGGCCACCATCACCGTGGGCACAGGCGGTTGCACCAACGCGGCTGCAGCCAACTTCAACCCCGCTGCAGATTACGACGACGGTTCTTGCTTGATTGTGGAATTGACCAGCATTGCAACCATCCAACAAGGCCAAGAAACTGACGTGTTTGCCGATTCAGTCGTGGTGACACGTGGCATCGTGACGGGCGTTTACGGCTCGAACGTCAGCATCCAGGATGGCCAAGGTGCATACAGCGGCATGTGGCTCTTCGCTCCAGACGTTCCCGTTCAGTTGGGTGACGAAGTGGAGGTGACCGGTGCGGTCTCTGAGTACTTTGACAAAACCCAAATCTCCACTCCCGCCACTGTCATCCTCAGCCAGGGCAACGCCTTGCCCGTCGCTGAAGTGTTGACCACGGTTGATGCAGGTGCAGAGCCTTGGGAAGGTGTTTTGGTTCAGGTCACGGGTGTTGTGACCAACGCGGATGCAGGTTTTGGCGAGTGGGCCCTTTCTGACGGCTCGGGAGATCTCCGTGTGGACGACGCGGGCTACGACGCCATTGGCGCAGGTTTGGTGGCTTTGGGCAACCAATTGCAGTTGTCCGGTGCACTCGACTACTCTTTCGGAAACTTCAAGGTGCAGCCTCGCGACGCTGCGGACGCCCTCTTGTACGGTTGCACGAACGCAGGTGCGTTGAACTACAACCCTCTGGCCTCCATTGAAGATGGAAGCTGCGACATCGAAGGCGGTGAATGTGGGTTGTTCGTCTCAGAGGTGGCCGAAGGTTCCTCGAACAACAAATACATCGAACTCTACAACCCCACGAGCTCTCCCATTTTCTTGGATGAGTACACGTTTGGCAACTGCAGCAACGGCTGTGACGATTTGGGTGCATCTTCCAGCATCACGGACAACGTGGACTTCTGGACGTTCAACTTCCCTGCAGGCGACCAAGTGGCGCCAGGCGGAACGTACATCGTGGCTCACCCCACTGCAGATCCCATCATCTTGGCTGTGGCCAACATGACTTACACGTTCTTGAGCAACGGCGACGACGCATACTTCTTGGTGAACATCGCCGGAGGAGACACGACCTTGGTGGATGCCATCGGTGACTTTGGTCCCGATCCTGGTTCAGGTTTTGCCGTGGCCGGTGTGACCAATGCCACACAGAACGCCACCTTGGTGCGCAAGCCAGAGGTGTCTACAGGCAACAGCGGTGACTGGGCTTCCAGCGCCGGCACCAATGAAATTGACACGGAGTGGATCATCAATCCTTCCGACGACTGGACCAACTTGGGTGTGCACACCTTCAACGGTGCGTGCGCAGTCGACAACACAGGCTGCACCGATGCAGGTGCTGTGAACTACGACCCAACAGCGACAGAAGACGACGGGTCATGCATCTTCATTCCCAACTTGAGTGTTCAGGACATCCAAACCCAAGGCTTCTCAGGAAGCGTGGTGACGTCAGGTGTTGTGACTGCCCTCTACGGCAACAACGGTGCATTGGCGGGTCAGCCCTCCTACGCGATTCAGAACGGCGCAGGCGCCAATTCGGCCATTTGGGTGATTGGTGACGGTGTGGCCGTGGGTGACCAAGTGGAAGTCGCAGGTACGGTCAACGAAGTCTTTGGCCTGCGTCAGATCCTTTCCGCCGTGCCTACAGTGCAATCTTCAGGAAATGCCTTGCCGGCAGCAGAGACACTCGCACCTGGTGCCATCAACGATGAGCAGTGGGAGTGCGTGTTGGTTGAAATGACAGGAACCGTATCAGGCATCACCGCCAACTTTGGTGAATGGAATTTGAGCGACGACTTGGGACAGGGCATGGCTGCTTCATTGGGTTATAACGCAGTGAACGACAGCGTGGACGTAGACGGCACCCTGGTTGCCTTGGTGGAGGAAGGACGCAATTACCGCGTCACAGGTCCCAACTTCTACAGCTTCGGCAACTGGAAGGTGTGCCCACGCGACACCGCTGACGTGGTGCGCATCGGATGCACCGACGCGACGTTCCCCAATTACGACCCACTCGCGTCTGAGGACGACGGGTCTTGTTCAGACGTTGCTGGTTGCACGGACGAGTCCGCTGACAACTACAACCCCGATGCCACATCTGACGACGGCTCTTGCGTCATCACGGGTTGCACCGACCCC
The DNA here is from genome assembly GCA_002690925.1 of Rhodopirellula sp. Taxonomy (GTDB): domain Bacteria; phylum Planctomycetota; class Planctomycetia; order Pirellulales; family Pirellulaceae; genus Rubripirellula. The sequence goes on along the minus strand of NZGD01000135.1, from coordinate 5,995 downwards.
ACGGCGTTGAACTACAACCCGAACACGACGCTCGAGGACAACACCACGTGCTACTACACGTTGCCAAGCATCATCATCAACGAGATCCATTACAACCCTTGCACCAGCCAAGGGGACGACTTCGATTACGAATTCGTGGAATTGTTGAACACTGGCGATTTGGCCGCGGACATTTCTGGCTACGAGTTCTACAACTCCACAGGAGGCAACGATCAACTCAGCGTGGTGTTCCCTGAAGGCACGACCATGGCTGCCGGTGAATTCATCCTCGTGGTAGTGTCTGAAGCAGGTGCTGCGAACTACGCGTCGACTGGCGCTCAAATCTTCGAAATGACCCAAGGCAACTTCAGCAACTCGGGCGAGGCCCTTGCGTTGCGCGACGCCTTTGGCAATACGGTGAATGCCGTGACCTACGACGATGGCGGTGCATGGCCTTCTGCGGCCCAAGGCATCCTTGGCTTCAACTACATCGAAAGCCCCGACGGCGGTTGTGCCACGTTGGAGTACATCCCTGAGGTCCTCGCCGCGTCATTGACGACACCACTGGGCAACGGCAATGACTTGCCAGGCAACTGGCAAGCCTCTTGGGTGGACAACGGAACCCCAGGTGCAGCAAACAGCTCTGCCTTCGGTTGCAACAACCCCGATGCGTGCAACTTCAACGCGAACGCCATCTTGGGCGATTCAAGCCAGTGCACATTTGACTGTGTGGGGTGCACCTACCCCAACGCAGACAACTTCACTGCGGGCGCAACGCAAGACGACGGTTCGTGCGAATTCACCATGGCCAACCCATGTCCCACGGACTTGAATGGCGACGGTTCTACGACCACGGCTGACCTCTTGGTGTTCCTCGTGGACTTCGGCAACACATGTCTCTGAGCCGGGAGATAACATGAACATGAATTGAGGAAGGGCGCCCAAACGGCGCCCTTCTTCTATCTTGGCCCCCCATGATTTGGATCAAATGGTTGTTGAGCGTGTTGGGCGGGGTGGGCGTGTTCCTGTTTGGGATGCGCACCCTGAGTGATGCGATTCGCCGCGCTTCAGCCACATCTTTCCGGGAGTTTCTGTCCAGCATCACCCAAAGTACGTGGGTAGGAACCATGACAGGCTTGTTTGTGACGAGCCTGTTGCAATCGAGCTCGGCCGTCACAGTCACCTTGGTGAGTCTGGTGAATGCGGGGCTGTTGACCATCCGCGAATCCATCGGGGTGTTGTTTGGGGCCAACATTGGGACCACCATCACCGTCTGGCTGATTGTGCTGTCGCTGGGGGGCTTCTCGCTTTCTGATTTGGCGTTGCCGATCGCGGGCTTGGCGGTGCCGCTGTTGCTGATGGAGCGCCGTTTGCCCCGGCAAGCGGCCAACATGATGATTGGCTTTGCCTTGCTGTTCATTGGGTTGAACCTGCTCAAAGGCCAAATGGAAAGCGTCGGCGCCCGCGAGCTCTTCACCTCCATCTTCCCGGAGGGGGGAGGGCTTGGGTCCAATGTGTTGTTCATGCTGATTGGCGCCACATTGACCGCCTTGATTCAGTCCTCGTCTGCAGCCACCGCATTGACCTTGGCAGCCATGGTGTCGGGGTTGATTGGGTTGGAGAGTGCGCTGGCCATGGTGCTTGGAGAGAACATTGGAACCACGTTGACTGCGAACTTGGCTGCCGTGGTGGGCAACCGCACGGCCAAGCGCGTGGCGCGCATCCACTTTTTGATCAACTTGTTTGGGGCGTTGTGGATGATTTGGCTCATTCCCGTGATGGCCGAAGTGTTGTCCAATTTGTTCGCCGCGGCCGAGAGTCAAGAGGTGCGAAACGGCTATGTCCTCGCCATGTTCCACACGACCTTCAATGTCTTGAACGCACTGTTGATGGGCTTGTTTGTGGAGTCCTTGGTCAAACTGTCCAAAAAGCTGGTGTGGGCCGAAGACTTGGAAGGGGAGGCGGCCATGTCGGCGATTCCGGGTCGCATCGTCGACGCGCGGCTGAGCTTGGAGGAAGTGCTCAACGATTACCGCCGCAGTGCCTCCTTGCTTCGAAGGATGACCCATGGGGTGGAGGAGTTGTTTGGGCTCTTGGAACCTGGAGACCGGGCAGATGTGCTCAACAATTTGGTCAAGTGGGAAGAGCGAACCGATCGCATCGAGCACACGGTGAGCATGCAACTTTCGGGCATTGCACAACAAGAACTCAGCCCAGAATTGAGTGCCCGGTTGGCGGCCCTGTCCGCGGTCAACCCTGATTTTGAGCGTGTGGGTGACACCCTTTTGAGCATGGCGTGGCAAATGGATGCCAAAGCCCGTGAGGGGGTGTATTTCATGCCCAAGCAGCGCACCAACCTGCTTCAAATGATTGAGTTGCTGCGGGAGGCGATCAAAGTCATGGATGTCCAGCTCAAATCGTCGGATGTGGATTTGGACGCCGTGGCCGAAGTGGAGGGGAAGATCAACGCCCTGCAAGCGAAGTTGCGCGAAAAGCATGTCCGCGACGTGGAGAAGGGAAAGTACCCCGCCATGAGTGGCATCCTGTACAACGATTTGCTTTCCTCCTTGGAAGAGTGCGGGGACCGCATCGCCCACGTCAGCTCCGAGCTTTCAGGCGCGCAGGATCGCGCGTAATTCAGGGGACGACGACCGCCGTCGACACCGCTTCGTTGCTCGGATTCAAGTCGCGGTCCCACAGTGTCCAGGAGAAGCGGACCGAATCCGCGTCGGTGCCCGTCAGGTACCACGAGGTCAACTCCACTTGAATGGTGCCGTCCAACGCGGGGCTTGAGCCCGTTGGCTCTGCGACGGGCACGCGGTAGGCGTAGGGCACAATCAGGGCGGGTATGCGCCAGGATGTGTCTTTCCATTCCTGGTATTCTCCAACCAAATTGTAGTGATGCGCGCAGGTTTGGCAGAAAGGCGGCAAGGTGTCGGCTTGGGTCAAACCCACGTTGCCGTCGCCGTCGGTAAAGGCCAAAGTCATCGTGGCGGTGCCATCTGCCCGCGTCTCGAAGCGCTCAAAAGCCAAAGTGGGCTCGTCTTCATACTGCGATTCGGGAAGGCAGCTGGCGAGCCCCAACGTCGCCAAGCCCAGGATGAGGTACCGCGTAGACATGGCACAATGTTAAGGAACCTCGGTCAAGAGTTCCGAACTTGCGGCACATGTCACAGGCCTTTCAAGATTGGGGAGCTGGGGCCTCCTTGGAGGAGGTGCGTTCGAAGCTTTGGTCTTGGATGCGTAAAGGCACCGAGGAAGGGTTCCTGGACCATGCGCTCGCGTTGTTTCGATGGCAAGCCGTGCACAACGCGCCGTACCGGGCATTTTTGGAGGCGATGAACGTGCGCCCTGGGGACATTGTCTCCCTGGAAGACATCCCTTTCTTGCCTGTCGAGGTGTTCAAATCGCATGATGTGAAGTCCGGTGCCTGGGAGCCCAAGCACGTGTTCCGAAGCTCGGGCACCACGCAAACGAGTTCACGTGCGCAACACTGGATGGACGACGACGGTCTCGCGTGGTATGCGCAGGTGTCGCGCTTGGCGTGGCAAGCGCAGTGGGGTGGACCCGTGGCCGATTGGGCATGGTTGGGCTTGCTTCCAGGCTACATCGGGCGTGAGGATGCCTCGTTGCTGACCATGGTGACCGACTTCATGGGACAAGTGGGAGCGCCCGAGGACGGCATGTTGATGCACGACCACGGTGCGCTGAATGCGGCTGTCACCCGGCATTTTGAGGAACAAGATGCGAGGCCGTTGATGCTGTTTGGGGTCACTTGGGCCATCCTCGATTGGGTGGATTCGTTGTCGGGGGACCGCGCTTGGTTGGGCAGCGTTCCTTGGCGGAATGTCACGCTGATTGAAACGGGAGGCATGAAGGGACGCGGCATCGAACCGATTCGGGAAGAAGTCCACGCCCGCATCAAGGCGGTGCTTCCAAACATTCACGTGGCTTCTGAATATGGGATGACGGAGATGATGTCGCAAGGGTATGCCAAGGATGGCATCCATCACGCGTTCCCGTCGTGGGTGAGGCCGCTTGTGCGAGAGCCCCGGGATCCCCGGTCCTCCGCCTTGCAAAACCGGGTGGGGCGGTTGGACATTGTGGATTTGGCGAACGTGCACAGCTGCGCTTTTTTGGCGACGGGTGATGCGGCGAACTTGACGTCCAAAGGATTGACTTTGTTGGGAAGACAGGACCATTCCGAAGTACGCGGATGCAGTTTGTTGGCGACGCCGTGAATTCATAACGTGAAAGGGTTGCTCAACTGAGATTCTGAGGTCATCTTGCGGCCGCAAACACCTGCTCGTGGAATCTGTTTTCGCCTTGCTCGGATTTTCGCTCGCTGCCTACTCGGTGGTGGGCAACGACAGCATCCAAACCTTGGGCACCTTCCTCGTGTCCAACGAGAAGCGCAAGTGGTGGCAGCTCTGGTTGTTTGCGGGTTCCATCATGGCCCTGGTCGTCACCTTGGGGTACCTCGGATATGGCGAATACCTCGGGGGCAAGGGCGACGATTTGACTTTTGGGAAGTACGATGGCATTTTCAAGGGGGACACGGTGTTCCCGACCATCAGTGCGTGGTATGTTTTGCCTCCCTTGGCCCTTCTCTTTATCACGCGCTTGGGCATCCCGGTGAGCACGACCTTCCTGGTGCTGACCTTCTTCGCACCCAAGGCCTTGCCCCAAATGCTCGTCAAAAGCTTGGGTGGGTACGGCGTGGCCTTCACGTTTGCCATTCTCGCATTCATCGCCTTGAGCAAGGTCACCGAGAGGTTGTTCATGCGTCATCCGTTCGACGGCGAAGACCATGGGCTGTGGACCAACCGGCGGTTTTGGACCACCCTCCAGTGGGCCTCGACAGGCTTCTTGTGGAGCCAGTGGCTGACCCAGGATTTGGTCAACATCATGGTCTACCTCGGCGATCCCCGCGAAGTGGGTGTCGGCACCTTCGCGTTTGCGCTTGCGGTGCTGCTTGCCATGTTGGGGTACATCTTCTACCGCAGAGGGGGGAAGATTCAGGAAATCGTCCGGGTCAAGACCAACACGCAGGACATTCGGTCCGCCACGTTCATCGACCTCTTCTACGGCCTTGTGTTGCTGCTGTTTAAGTTTGACATGCTGGGCATCGGCGCCAAGATTCCCATGAGTACCACGTGGGTGTTTCTCGGCATGCTTGCGGGTCGCGAGGTGGCCCTGCGCCTCCGGTTGGATGAAGCCAACCAGGACGGCCGCAAAGTGTGGACCATGGTCTTTTCAGACCTCGGCAAAGCGACCATCGGGTTGGTCGTTTCGGTTTTGCTGGTGGTGTTCCTGTACCTCGTGGAGGGCAGGGAGCTGGCGTTGCTGTTTGGCTGAGGTTTCGCTTTTCAGCCTTGGCACCTCATCATGCGCTCACCCGCACCAAGAAGTAATTCTTCTTTCCGCGTTGCAACAGGATGATGCCTGAACCAATCACGTCGTTTGTGGTGACCACGCGGCTGTCGTTGACCTTGGCTTTGTTGATGCTTACGCTGCCTTCTTTCAGCGCGCGACGGGCCTCGCCATTGCTCGCCAGGAATGCGTCGTCACCTCCCGCAAGCAAGTCGATGATGCCCATGCCTTCTTGGAGATCTTCGCGAGACACGGTGCGCTGCGGAACGCCTTCAAACACACTGAGCAACTCGGCCTCAGGCAAGGCCCGCAAATCCGCTTCGGAACTCTTTCCAAACAACAGCGCACTAGCGGCAATGGCCGTGTCCAAGTCGGCCTGTCCGTGGATGCGACGAGTGACATCTTCAGCGAGGGCCTTTTGCATGGCGCGCATGCCGGGATTTTCGGCGTGGGCCGCCTCAATCGCTTCAATCTCCTCTCGGGACATCAGGGTGAAGATGCGCAGGTAACGGGCGGCATCTTCATCGGCCGCGTTGATCCAGTACTGGTAGAACTTGTAGGCCGAGGTGCGGTTTTTGTCGAGCCATACGTTGCCGCCTTCACTCTTCCCAAATTTGGACCCATCGGCCTTGGTGATGAGCGG
>NZGD01000134.1 GCA_002690925.1 Rhodopirellula sp. | reverse complement strand
TGCTGGGCTCCGAAAGGTGAGCCGGTGGCCGATCGCACCAAACGGATCCGCCAGTACGAAGACTTCTTCAACGTCTCCGGTATGGGTACCCCGGACGATCTGGAAGAGTTCCGTGGCTGCCAGGAAGGCTACTACGCCAAGGGCGTCAAGTGGAACGACATGAGTCGTGGCGCCCAGCACTGGATTGAAGGTGCGGATGACTGGGCCAAGCGCATCAACCTGAAACCGATTCTCAGCGGTGCCAAGCCGGAGGATGAGGGCCTGTACGTGACGCACCACCAGCATTGGGTGGAGGAGATGACCAAGGCTGTCGAAACCGAGCGTGCGCGTTTCATTTCTCTTTCTACCGTTTCGTCAGAGGAGGCCTCCCAATGAGCATGACCTTCGAACAGATTCAGGCCTTTGTCTACCGGGAAGCCCGCCTGCTGGATGACCGGGAATGGGACGAATGGCTCAAGTGCTACCACGAGGACGTCACCTACTGGATGCCGGCCTGGGACGACAACGACGAGTTGACCGAAGATCCGCAGACCGAGATCTCGCTGATCTACTACCCGAACCGCAACGGCCTGGAAGATCGCGTATACCGGCTCAAGACCGAGCGTTCCGGCGCCAGCTCCATTCCGGAGCCGCGCACGGTACACCTGGCCAGTAACCTCGAAATTCTGGAGCGCGACGGCGACACCGTGAAGCTGCGTTTCAACTGGCAGACCAACAGCCACCGCTACCACAAAACCCAGTCGTTCTTCGGTGTGTCTTTCTACACCCTGGATTGCAGTGGCGAGCAACCGCTGATCACCGAGAAGAAGGTGGTTCTGAAAAACGATTACATCAATCAGGTGATTGATATCTACCACCTGTAATTGATGGGGAGAGCATCATCATGAGTTACAACATTGCACTCAATTTTGAAGACGGCGTTACCCGATTCGTGTCCTGCAACGAAGGCGAAACGGTTCTCGATGCCGCTTACCGTGCGCAGATCAATCTGCCCATGGACTGCTCCGATGGCGTATGCGGCACCTGCAAGGGCGCTTGCCGCCAGGGTGAATTCGACATGGGTGACGAGTACATCGACGAGGCACTGTCCGACGAGGAAGCCGAGCAGGGCATGGTTCTGACCTGTCAGATGGTGCCCTCCAGCGACTGTGTGGTGGAGGTGCCGGTTGCGTCCACCATGTGCAAGACCGGAAACGCAGAAGTGACCGGCACTGTCGCCGAGGTAAACCTGATTTCGCCCACCTCGATCGAGCTCAAGATCACGGCGGACGATGACATCGCCTTCCTGCCCGGGCAGTACGTGAACATTCAGGTGCCGGGCACCGACCAGACGCGGGCCTATTCATTCAGCTCAAAACCCGGCAGTCGGGACCTGAGTTTCCTGATCCGCAATGTGCCGGGCGGACTGATGAGTTCCTGGCTGGTGGGTAAGGCCCGCACCGGTGACAAGGTCACCCTGACCGGTCCCATGGGCAGTTTCTACCTCCGCCCGATCGAACGCCCGGTACTCATGTTGGCGGGCGGCACTGGACTCGCGCCTTTTCTGGCCAAGCTCGAGCATATGAAGGCCAACGGTTGTGATCTGCCGACGCACCTCATCTATGGCGTGACCAATGATGAAGATCTGGTGTGCCTCGATATCCTGGATCGTTTTGCCGAGGAGCTGGATAACTTCACCTACATCACCGTGGTGGCTGGCGAGGAAAGCACTCATCCGCGTAAGGGTTATGTGACCCAGCATATGGATGACGCGCCAGTGAACGACGGCGATGTGGATGTCTACCTCTGTGGGCCGCCTCCGATGGTGGACGCCGTGCTGGGCTACTTCCGTGAGCAGGGTATTGAACCGAACTCGTTCCACTACGAGAAGTTCACCCCGAGTGTCCCGGCCGCCGAGGATAAGGTGGCATGAGCCCGCGTTTCGCCAACAAGGTGATGGTGGTCACCGGTGCGGCACAAGGCATTGGCCGGCGGGTGGCTGAACTGGCCGCCGCCGAAGGTGCCCGCCTGGTTCTGGTGGACATTGCTGACTACGTGCAGGGCGTTGCCGCTGAACTGCGCGACCAGGGCATGGAAGCCCTGGCCGTGCAGGCAAACCTGGAAACCTGGGAAGGCGCGGAAACGGTGATGGCCAAGGCCCATAAGCAGTATGGCCGCATCGACATCCTGATCAACAACGTCGGGGGCACCATCTGGGCCCAGCCGTTCGAGCAGTACCAGCCCGAACAGATCCAGAAGGAAATCCAGCGCTCCCTGTTCCCGACTCTGTGGTGTTGCCGCGCAGTGCTGCCTTACATGGTGGAACAGAAGAGCGGCGCCATTGTGAACGTGTCTTCGGTGGCTACTCGGGGCCTGATGCGGGTGCCCTATGGCGCCGCCAAGGGCGGGGTCAACGCCATGACCGTGAACATGGCCTTCGAGTATGCCGAGCTTGGTATTCGGGTGAACGCGACCGCGCCAGGCGGCACCGAAGCGCCGCCCCGGCTGACCCCACGCAACACGGATGAACAGGGCGAGCAGGAGAAGGCCTGGTACCAGACCCTGATCGACCAGACCAATACCAGCAGTTTCATGCACCGTTACGGAACCCTGGATGAGCAGGCGGAGCCGATCCTGTTTCTGGCCTCGGATGCGGCCAGCTACATGACCGGAACCATCCTGCCCGTGGCCGGCGGCGACTGCGGTTAACGCAAAAAAGATTGATCGGAACTCCCGACAACAACAACAGTATTCGGAGAAACAGACCAATGAGAAACATAGACGTCAACGACGTTATCGATAACGCAGCATTCAACAAGTTCCACTGGAAGGTGCTCTTCTGGTGCACCCTGATCATAATTTTCGACGGTTATGACCTGGTGATTTATGGCGTGGTTCTGCCGCTGTTAATGGACCAGTGGAACCTCAATCCGTACGTGGCTGGTTTGCTGGGCAGCAGTGCCCTGTTCGGCATGATGTTTGGTGCCATGGGCTTTGGGATGCTGTCCGACAAGTGGGGCCGCAAGAAAGTTATCCTGATGTGCGTGGTCCTGTTCAGTCTGACCACGGTCATCAACGGCTTTGCCACCAACGCCTGGCAGTTCGGCATCCTCCGGTTTATTGCCGGCCTGGGAATAGGCGGTGTTATGCCCAACGTGGTGTCGCTGATGAGCGAGTATTCGCCTGCCCGCAAACGCAGCACGCTCGTGGCGCTCATGTTCAGCGGCTACGCCGTGGGCGGAATGATGTCGGCAGGCCTGGGTATCTGGATCGTGCCCAATTTCGGATGGGAGATCATGTTCTATCTTGCCATTGTGCCGATGTTGCTTCTGCCCCTGATGATCAAATACCTGCCTGAGTCGGTGGCATTCCTGATGGCCCAGAAGCGGGAGGGCGAGGCGCGGAACATTCTTTGCCAGGTGGCGCCTTTCAAAGCTATTAACGAGCAGGACGTCCTCGTTGTTCCGCCGACCACAGAAAGCAAGGCGCCGGTGCTGGAACTGTTCCGGGGTGGCCGTGCCATGAGCACGCTGATGTTCTGGGTGGCCTTCTTTAACTGCTTGTTGATGGTGTACGCACTTGGCTCCTGGTTGCCGAAACTGATGTCCGCGGCCGGTTACCCGCTCGATTCCAGCCTGATGTTCCTGATGGTGCTGAACATCGGGGCCATTGTCGGCGCGGTTGGCGGTGGCTGGTTGGCCGACCGTTTTTCACTGCGATCTGTTCTGGTGAGCTTTTTCATCCTGGGCTCAGGGTCGCTGATCACCCTGGGCTATGAAAACCCAATGTGGGTTCTCTACACCCTGATGGGAATCGCCGGCGCCACGACCATTGGATCGCAGATCCTGCTGTACGCCTACGTGGCCCAGTACTACCCAACCAGCATAAGGTCTACCGGGTTGGGCTGGGCTTCGGGAATCGGTCGCAACGGCGCCATTGTCGGCCCCATGCTCGGTGGAACCTTGCTGGCTCTGGCCCTGCCGCACCATGTGAACTTCCTGGCGCTGGCCATACCGGGCGCCATTGCCACCGTCGCCATTGCGCTGGTGGGCCGGCGGTTCAGTGAGAAGCCTGTTCAGTCGGAGGCGGAAACGGCACTGGCCCCGACTAATTGATTGTGGAGCGTTGATGCACCCCTGAGGGAGACTGTCAGTCGAACCCCTCGTTTGCCCCGGCGCGTGAGTGTCCGGGGCTTTTTTCCGTTCCCGAAGATCAGATGAGAAGGAATTGAGCATGCCGCAGCTTTTCCGAGACATGTCGTTATCCGCCGTTGCGGCTGGTTTCCTGGCGGTGCTGGTTTCGTACGCCGGGCCGTTGGCCATCTTTTTCCAGGCCGGCGCGGCGGCGGAGATATCAACCCAGATGATGACCTCCTGGGTCTGGGCTATTTCAATGGGCGCGGCGGTTTCGGGAATCCTGCTGTCGCTGTGGCTCAAGGCACCGATTGTGACTGCCTGGTCGGCTCCGGGAACGGCGCTTCTGGTAACCCTGTTCCCGGAGTTGTCATTAAACGAGGCAGTAGGTGCCTATATCACCGCCGCCGTGATTATCTTTGTCATCGGTGTTACGGGCACGTTCGATGCGTTTGTCAGGGCCATTCCAAAAGGTGTGGCCGCCGGGATGATGGCCGGGATCCTGTTCCAGTTCGGGGTCGGTGCCTTTGCGGCTATCGAATCCACGCCGACGCTGGCGATAGGCATGCTGCTGGCTTACGTGGTGTTCCGCCGGCTGGTGCCGAAATACACGCTGGTCCTGCTTCTGATTGTCGGGATAGTACTGGCGGTGGTGCTTGAGGATGCATCTCTGGCCGGTGTTCGGTTGAGCATGGCTGTCCCCCAGTTCATCACCCCGGAATGGAACCTGGGTTCCACCCTGAGCCTGGCTATACCTTTGGTGCTGGTCAGCCTGACGGGGCAGTTTCTGCCAGGCATGGCGATTCTGCGGGGAGCCGGGTACAGGGTGAAGGCCAAACCGGTGATTGCCGTGTCGAGCCTGGTATCGCTGCCGATGGCATTGTTCGGTGGGATCACGACGGTGGTTGCCGCCATTACCGCGGCGATCTGCACCGGCAAGGATGCTCATGAAGATCCCATGAAACGTTACGTCGCCGGCGTGTTCAATGGCGGGTTCTATCTGGTCGGTGGGCTGTTTGCCGGCACGATCGTGGCGCTCTTCACCTCTTTGCCTGCAGCCTTTGTTGCGGTACTGGCCGGCCTGGCTCTGCTGGGGGCGATTGCCAATAACCTGTTTGCGGCGCTGGAAGACGCAGGCCAACGGGAGGCGTCATTGATTACGTTTATCGTGACCGCTTCCGGGCTGTCGCTGTTCGGATTGTCCTCTGCCTTCTGGGGAGTGGTGATTGGTTTCGGATGCCATGCAATCACACGGGCCGGCCCAGCCAAACCCAGGTAAGCGGGATCCGAACGAAGAATCTGATAAGCATGAATACATGCAAGGAGATGTTATGAATCAAAGTCTGAATGCCATCGTTAATGCGCGATTGCAGGGACAAGAAGGCTTGTTCCGGCTGGTAATTGCCGAAGGCCGATTCAGTGAAATCACGGCTCAGAAGGCGCCGGAAGGAGGTTCAGGCAACCAGCTGGATGCCGGCGGTAACCTGGTTGTTCCGCCGTTCGTTGAGCCACACATCCATCTTGATGCGGCCATGACCGCAGGTCAGCCCCGATGGAACCAAAGCGGTACCCTGTTTGAGGGTATTGAATGCTGGTCCGAGCGCAAAGCCAGCCTGACTCATGATGATGTGATCAGCCGGGCGGAGCAGACGCTGAAGCTGTTCGCTGATAACGGGATTCAGCATGTTCGCACCCATGTGGACGTCACAGACCCCAAGCTGACGGGCCTGAAGGCCATGCTTGAGGTGCGTAAGCGCATGGCTGAAACCGTGGATCTCCAAATCGTGGCATTTCCCCAGGAAGGTCTCTGGTCATTTCCGAAGGGTAAGGAGCTGATGGAGGAAGCCGTGCGCCTCGGCGCCGACGTGGTCGGTGGCATTCCACATTTCGAATTCACCCGGGATTACGGCGTTGAGTCGGTCCAATGGCTGGTGGCGTTGGCCCACAAAAATGACCTTTTGGTGGACGTGCATTGCGACGAGATCGATGACCCCGAGTCCCGCTTCCTGGAAGTGCTCGCTGCCGAGGCGCTCAAGCTTGATTATGGCTCCCGGGTTACTGCCAGCCATACCTGTGCCATGGGCTCCTACAACGATCATTACTGTAGTCGGCTGTTCCGGTTGTTGAAGAAATCCGGTCTGCGTTTTCTTTCGATGCCCACCGAAAGCCTGCACCTGCAGGGACGGTTCGATGGTTATCCGAAACGTCGTGGCCTGACCCGTGTTCCGGAGCTGTTGGATGCGGGACTTAAGGTAGCCTTCGGCCAGGATTCCATTCGTGATCCCTGGTACCCATTGGGGAACGGCAACATGCTTCGGACCCTTGATGTCGGCCTGCACGCCTGCCACATGCTGGGTATGGGCTGGATTGACCGGTCTCTGGAGCTGATCACCGACAACGGTGCCGCGGCGCTGGATCTGAAAGAGTATGGTATTGAGGAGGGTCTTCCGGCTCGTTGTGTTGTGTTGAATGGCCAATCGCCGTACGAGGTTCTGTTGGGGCAGCTGCCTGTGCTGGCGTCGGTACGTGATGGGCGGGTTTTGGTGAAGCGGCTTTAACCCTTCGAGTTCTGGTATCGGCCGCCAGGATAGACTCGAGCTGTGGAGACCGGACTATACTGTAAGCACGTTTCGTAACCCGGTGATGACTCCATGCGCAAGATAGATTCCTTAGCGTATTGGCAGAAGCAAGGCCCAGAGTTTTTTCGGGAGCTTTCCAGCTTTGGTGCCATGCCCGACGCGGTTATAAAAAAGCTCCTGGAAGAGGGGCGCGTGCTTAGCCTTAGTCCCGGCGACTCGCTTTACTCTGTTGGCGACCGAAGCGAGGCATTCTACATTGTGCTCAGCGGCAGAGTTGGTACCTGGATGCCAAGGAAAGATGGCGGCATGACCCTTGCCCGCTCTCACGAGCCGGGTGACGACGTGGGCTTTGTCCCCATGATTGCGTTGGCAGATCGGCCTGCCAGTACCAGAGCCGATGAAGTATCGGTTGTTCTGGAAATCAGCTGTGTCCAGTTCCTTGATTTCCACCAACAAGAACCGGATGCCTTTGGTCTGATGCTCCTGAACCTTGTTCGTGGTATGGCCAGATCCATCATTACCATGGCGAGCGTGTTGGCGGAACAGGATGAGCAATTGCATCGGATGTATTCGGCGCCGTTCTCGTATCGCTCCAGATAAGCTGGCCCGCAATATGAGTAATTTCATGGGATTTTTGAGGACGCGGATATCAGACATTTTGATCGTTTCTTTTCTTCGTAAACTGAGCTAATTTAGCTTCCTAACATTATTTTTGGGGCCACTGAACTTTTAAATGAAAACCGGTGTTCATGTCATTCACTCTCTCTACTCAACGGTAGCACTTCTAGCTGCCGGGCTGCGCCGTATTCGCCATTCCTTTCGCTGAATTCGTCGAAGAATCGTCGAATTCGGCGAGACCCTCTGAACACATCCTTTAACTTATTCTTGGCTTTCAAGCCTCAAGGAATCGGTATGTCTGAACGTCCAGCTATTTATGTGTTGGAACAGGATTTTGATCGTTTATCCGCCATGTTGGAGAAACAGTCACATGGCAATGAAGCTGCCCAGGCGCTTGCGCTCGAGCTTGATAGAGCAACTCTGGTTGATGCCGCGAATCTGCCTACCGGCACCGTCACCATGAACTCCTTGGTCCATTTTAAAAATGAAAGTAACGACGCGGAGTACACGATGAGGCTCGTTTACCCGAGTCAGCGAGAGGCAGACGAGGAATGTGTGTCCGTTCTGGCTCCAGCGGGTGCCGCCCTCCTGGGTCTTAGGGTAGGGGACCGTATTGATTGGCCATTCGCCGGCAAGAAGCAGCTTCGTCTGAAAATCATTGAAGTAACTCAAGCAAACTGAACAAGGAAAACGCATGAATCAAACAGGCACCCTTGGCGAGCTGTACGAGCAGATCGTCCTTAGAAATCCAGCGGAACCTGAGTTTCACCAAGCAGTGTTGGAGGTCCTGGAATCACTATCGCCAGTCATCGAGAAACATCCCGAGTACAAGGAAGCGAAGCTGCTTGAGCGCATTTGTGAACCCGAGCGGCAAATCATTTTCCGGGTGCCGTGGGTGGATGACTCCGGGGCAGTGCAGATCAACCGTGGATTCAGGGTTGAATTTAACTCGGCTCTTGGACCCTACAAAGGGGGCTTGCGATTTCACCCTTCCGTGAATCTGGGCGTGGTGAAGTTTCTCGGTTTCGAGCAGATATTCAAGAATTCCCTGACCGGCATGCCGATTGGCGGAGGCAAAGGTGGTTCGGACTTTGACCCCAAAGGGCGATCTGACAACGAGATCATGCGGTTTTGCCAATCCTTTATGACCGAACTTTATCGGCACATTGGTGAGTATACCGACGTGCCAGCAGGCGATATCGGCGTTGGAGCCAGGGAGCTTGGTTTCCTGTTCGGCCAATACAAACGCCTTACCAATCGGTATGAATCCGGAGTGCTGACCGGGAAGGGGCTTGGATGGGGCGGCGCCCGCGTCCGCAAGGAAGCGACGGGGTACGGGACGGTGTATTTTGTCCGTGAGATGCTGGCGGCTCAGGGTGTAGACCTTGAGGACAAAGACGTGGTGGTCTCCGGTTCCGGAAACGTTGCAATCTACGCGATGGAAAAGGTCCAGCAGTTCGGAGGCAAGGTGGTCGCCTGTTCCGATTCGAGTGGTTACGTTTATGACCCGGCCGGCATCGACGTTGCGCTGGTTCGGCAGATCAAGGAAACCGAACGTGGTCGAATCAGTGATTATGCGGCTCGTCGTCAGAATGGCAGTGATTTTGTTTCCGGAGCATCTATTTGGGAGGTGCCCTGCAAAGTGGCCCTTCCATGCGCAACACAGAACGAACTGACAAACTCAGACGCGAAAGCGTTGATTCGTAATGGCGTCCTGGCCGTCGCCGAGGGTGCCAATATGCCGTGCATGCCCGATGCAGTGAAGTTATTCCGCGAGGCTGGCATCCTGTTTGGTCCTGCAAAAGCCGCCAATGCCGGTGGCGTCGCAACCAGTGCTCTGGAAATGCAACAGAACGCCTCCCGGGATTCCTGGAGTTTTGATTACAGCGAGCAGCGCCTGAAGGACATCATGACCGAAATTCACCGCTCCTGTTTTGAAACCGCGGAAGAATACGGCCGGCCAGGAGACTATGTG
Organism: Rhodopirellula sp.; assembly: GCA_002690925.1. Taxonomy (GTDB): domain Bacteria; phylum Planctomycetota; class Planctomycetia; order Pirellulales; family Pirellulaceae; genus Rubripirellula. The sequence goes on along the minus strand of NZGD01000134.1, from coordinate 3,932 downwards.
TTTGGCGCAAACACAACAGGGTTCTGCCGTGTGGCTGATGCGATGTTGGCGTTTGGGGTGATTTAACACCTGCGCGCCAGCTTCTTAAGTTTTTATACTCATGTGTTCTCGCAGGAGAGAGGGCCCCTGGCCCCGCCGAAGGCGCAAACTCCCATAAACGCTCAGGCAAAGGTACTGCGAGGCACCGTTCAAAGCCGTCTGGAGAGCGACTGCCAACGCAGTCCACCGAAGGGGCAAGCAGAGCCGGGCTCTGTAAACTCTCAGGTATCAGGGACAGGGGGAGAGGCCGCAGAAACTCAGGAGTCCTCTGTGCTCATCTCTATATATATGATTGCCATTACCGCCGAGGCCATGTCGGGCGCACTCGCCGCCGGGCGGAGAAATATGGATCTCTTTGGTGTCGCCGTTATTGCGTTTTTCACTGCCTTGGGTGGCGGAACTGTCCGGGACATTCTCCTGGGTAATTTTCCTGTTACCTGGACCCAGCACCCACGCTATATCTACATGACCATCACGGGCGGACTGGTAACGATCGTGATCGCCCGCTTTATGCGCCACCTTCATCAGCTGTTTCTGGTGCTGGATGCCTTAGGCCTCGCGGCCTTCACGGTTATTGGTTGCAATGTTGCCCTTGAGCTGGGCTATGACACGGTCGTTGTTGTGATGGCCGGCATCACCACCGGCATTTTTGGCGGTATCATCCGCGACATCATGTGCAACCGGACCCCACAGGTATTGCGTCATGAACTATACGCCAGTGTTTCACTGGTGGTCGCTTTTCTGTACCTGACCCTGCTTCGTCAGGGAGTGAATGAGAGCGTGACCCTACTTGCCGCATTCAGCTTGGGTCTCCTGCTCCGTATGGCCGCCATTCGCTGGCGTTTGTCGCTGCCAGTGTTCAGCTATTCCCAGGCCCGCTGGGAGTGATGGGACCTCGGCTTCTTGTGTGCAAAAAATGGAGTAATTAGGTATGGGCGGGCTTGTAATTATCTCTCGCGAAACCCTTGTGTAATGTGCTCGGCCAGAACGTCGCTGGCGTTGTCCCGGCCCGGACGCTTTACCAGCATCACTTGATAATCTGCCAATGGTGGCAGTGATTCATGAGTAAGACGTGTGAAAGGTGGTCGAATCAATCGCTTCGGAAACGCTGTAATGGCGAGGTCCGCCATCATGGCTGCCTCCTGGCTTGCGCAGTGATCGCAGGCGTAGGCGATTCGATAGTCGATTCCAGCATTATTCAGAGCATCCAGAGCGATCTTTCGCCATGTACACCCATGTTTCGCCAGAGTGACTGGTAGTGGTGACCGTAGGACTGCATCGCCATCCTCGCGACCCACCCATACCAGAGGTTCGGTGAGAATCGCCTCACCTCGTGTTGCGGAACCGGGTTCTCCGCCCATCACGAGGGCGAGATCAAGCTCTCCCTTATCAAGTTTTGGGATTAAATCCATGCTATGGCCTACCGCAACGTCGACCTGAACAGCAGGGTATGACCTGGCAAACTGAGCCAAAACATTGGGTAGGATATGTTCTGCTACCGCGTCAGTGATTCCCACGCCTACGCGTCCTTCCAGGGTGGGGGCCAAAAATTTTGAAACGGCTTCGGCGTTGAGCTTGAGGAGGCGTCGACTGTAGCCCAAGAGCATTTCACCCTCCGCATTGAGTCGCACGGATCGCGCCTCGCGAACAAACAGCGCTTGTTCAAGCATGGCCTCCAGGCGTTTGATTTGCATGCTCAATGCCGAGGGCGTGCGGAATAGTTTTTCGGCAGCCCGGGTAAAACTGCCGCATTCAGCGATGGTTACAAAGGTTCGCAACACCTCGCTGTCGAGAAGCGGCAATGCGGCGCGATTCAAGTTCCTGCTCGACTGCCTTTCCATTGGCTCACCTTTCAATAAAAATGAACGGTCAGTCTAAAACTTTTTGTTTGATTGATCCAACTGGAAGTAGCAAGCTAACAAAAGAGGTCGCGACCCTCGCACTGAATGATCACTTGGCACGATTGCTTACTAGTTGCATGGGTAATTTTGCCAAACAGCAAAATGAAAGCGGAGGCATGCGATGAACGAAATAAACCCAATCGAAAAAGCCCTCCAGGCTTGGGAGAAAGCGAGTCAATTGGAACTACCTCCAGAGCCACCGGAGCTGATGTTTTATATGCCGGCGACACCGCCCAATAAGTTATTGAGGGCGTTAGACAGAGGGTGGTGGTTATGCAAGCGTCGATGGTTTTTCCGTCGCCACATACTGCCACTGTTGGCCCACGGCAACAAAGTAGAACGGGTTATCGGCCATAAATGTGAGGATATTCTTTGGGCCAGCCAGCTCCCGCTGACGGTCGATGCCATCGAGGCATTAAAAGCCCGAAAAGAAGCGGTTACGAGCTCATAAGGAAAGGAAAAAAGGGCTTCGAACTGACAAGCTCGAAGCCCTTCACAAGAGAGGTAGTATGAATTCAGTATCGGGGTCTGGTGTCTTTATAGCGTCCGCAGCGTTCTCGGCCATTTTTATGGGAACGATCGGTGCCATTTCGGTCTATGCGGGTGTGGGGGCCGAGGCGGTTACCTTCTATCGGCTCTTCATTGGGGCCGTTTTGGTGGCGGTTTATCTGCTGGCAACCAGGCAACACAGCAAAATCTTTATGTGGCCCGGTACGAAGGTATTGGTAACAGGTGCTTTCCTGGCCGGTTTCGTGATGTTTTACATCCTGGCGATGGATTACACCAATATGGCGAACGCCGTTATGGTGCTTTATCTGGCACCGGTGACGGCGTCCGTGGCGGCTCATTTCTTTCTCGGGGAGCGCCTCACCTCGGCCAGTGTTGGATTGGTGGGATTCGCGCTGCTGGGCTTCGCCATGATGATGGAGTTCAACTTCAACCTGAGTGGGCGGGCAGAGGAAGCTATCGGTTTGGCCTATGCGTTCTGCGCCATGGTCTGTTACTCGGCGTTTATGTTAGCCAATCGCTCCATTGATGACCGTGTTCATGTTTTCAGTCGCAGTGGTTACCAGATGCTCGCGGGTGCTTTGTGCATGTTGCCTCTGATGCTGCTGGAAGGCGAAGCCATTTCAGGGACGCAGTGGGGGTGGTTGATTGCTGCCGGTGTTCTGCCGGGTTTCCTGGCCATCCTGCTGGCCGTGGTTGCCCTGAGGTCCCTGCCCGCGGCCACGTTCGGCACCCTGGCTTATCTGGAACCCATTACCGTTGTTGCGCTTGCCTGGGTACTGTTTGACCAGAGCCTGAATAGCCTCCAGCTGGCCGGTTGCGCCCTCATCATTCTGGCGGGCATTGCGCAGGCGTTGCTGCTGAACCGGCGTCCGGCAGCTGAGACAACATCCGGAAACTGGCTTCCGGAACAGTAAATGATGCCCGCTTGCATTAATGTGGGTTACAGCGATGATGATGCTTCGATGAGCTCAGGAGGACATAGACGATGAGAACTCTGCTTCAGGTGGATTTTCCTTACGACGGCCCGTTTGGCGATGAGATGGCAAGTGCGATGGCTGAGCTTGCCGAGTCTATTGCTAGGGAGCCGGGGTTCCTCTGGAAAATATGGACAGAAAACCGCGACACCCGCGAGGCAGGCGGCGTCTATCTCTTCGAAGATGAAAGCAGTGCAAGGGCGTATCTGGAAAAGCACACGGCCCGGCTGAAGGAATTCGGTGTGCCGAAAGTGAATGGTAAAGTGTTTCAGGTGAACGAGCGGTTGTCTGCGATTGATCACGGTCCGGTTTGAATCAGGCTGGCCGGGCTACGTGGCAAGCTGCTGTGAGATCCGCCAAGGTCTCGCTACGCCTGTTTAGCAAGGCAAATCCTGCATCTGCTATTTGTAGGCAAGCGTTCCATAAAAAAGCCCACACTAGGTGGGCTTTTTAAATAATATGGCGCGCCCGATAGGATTCGAACCTATGACCTTTGCCTCCGGAGGGC
>NZGD01000133.1 GCA_002690925.1 Rhodopirellula sp. | reverse complement strand
TCGCAGATGCACCGGCAATGGCCCCTCCACTACCAGCATAAACATCAGCGAATTGGTCGTGATCGCGTGTCGCACCTATAATCAGCGAACCACCATCGATCTGGGTGTTGGCTCCTAAATTCGTTTGTACATTGGCAGTCGACGTAGCAGAAGCTTTGCTTATACCAGCAGCGATCAGTCCACCTGCAAAACTATCTGCATTGGCCCGATGGTTAGCAAAACTAGATGCATTGATTTGCGTTCGTCCCGCGACGTTAAGATCCGACGAGGGCCTTACATGACTCTGCACTGTCCCACTATTGCTGACCGTGCTAGTGGTTGAGTTGACCCCAATCAGTCCTCCAGACGAGCCAGAGGTATAGACGTCACCCGATTTTCCAGTAGCAGGACGTTTCAAGGTCGCATTCACATGCAGACTGTCTGCATTGATGGCGTGTGAGCCACCGACACCAGCAGTAACTTCAGGAGCGATTAGAATCGTTGCGATTGAAGCCCCCACCGCCAGGGTTCCAGCATTGACTCCGTAGGCGTGGGCGAGCGATTGAGGGGTTGCCGTTGCTTTAACGTCGACATCGGAGGCATGGACAAGCGTATCTTTAATATCGCTACTTACGGTCGGGGCCAGTTCCACCACTGCCACTGAACCACCTGCTGCAATGGAAATCAGTCCCCCTGCAATGGATTCAGTTCCAACCACTGTGTTCGCTTCAGTCGCCTCAATTGCGTTGACGCTCAGATCACCACTCGTGCTCACATTAGAGGATTCAATGTATGCTTTTGTGACTGTTTGGATGGTATTGAGCGAGTTGGCACCGCCCCCGCTAGCTGCAAATAACCCTCCTGAAAATGACGCCGCCTTTGCCTCAGCGGAAAGTGTCGCTGTTTCTTCTGCATTGATAGAGAAGCTGCCGGCAATTTCGGTCCATAGTTTCTTTTGGTTGAAGTTGCTTACCCGCAGGTCGACACTGCTGACATTTGCCCAGAAATCAGTGTCACTGTAGTTCTCCGAACTCAGGTCAACGTGACTTGCTTCGCGCCAAAGCGGTTCATCATTTCCATCGAGCTCATTGATGTAATCGGTCGTACTCAGATTAATTACATTCGTTGTGTCGCCCAAATATTCGTAGACCCCACCGGGCAATGCAAGCTGCTTGTCATAGGAAACACTAATTCGAATGCGGTCACCCGGTTTTACGGTCTGTTCACCATTGGAACTATTGAAGCTAGAGGGGCGTCCCAAGTACTCGTAGATCTGACCAACGGCACCGCCGTTGGAGTGGCCCGGTGCAACGGTTACCTTCTTGCCCAATCCCAGCACTACATTGCCGACAGTCGACAGGTAATCACTGGTCTCTCCTTGAAACTCGAACACTTTACCATCATCACGGCGTACTCGATCCCCAATTCCAAGCAACTGAACACCGTCATTCTGCTCCCAGTTAAACAGTGCGCCAAAATCTGCATTTTTGACGTAACTTTCGGTGACGTTTGTGACGGTGTTTTCAGCCAAAGTTACTGAAACCGAAACGGCGCCACCCAATCCGATGGCGCCGGCAATTGACGAGGCCTCTGCATCCGTTGCGATGCTAGATTGATCAACAGCGCGCAGCCTGGCCGAATCCGCCAAAACACCTCGCCCGATAGTGTCTTGTATAAATGCCTTTGCCGTTTGACCTATCTTGTTGATCGTGTCCACGCCAGCACCAGCCCCAGCGGCAGCGATAACACCGACAGCAGCAGCAACCGATCCAGCCTGCACTTCTGCCTCAATTGTGTTGGAGGTTTCCGCTTGTTGGTCAAGCTGTCCACTGATGAGCACCTCTGATCCGGTAATGTACGCAAGCACCTCGCTGTTAGCCAAGCTTCCGTTAACATCGAATCCAATAAAGTTTTCCGCAAGCGCGGCACCAATTGCAACTCCTACTCCTACCGCTCCAATACCTGCTGCAGCTGCTCCGGCTTCAACCGTTGCACTGAGGTTCGCAACACTGCTGGAATTTAGAATCAAATCGTTCGCTGATGTCACCCTGCTGCCAATGATGTACGCAGACACATCACTGAGGACAACATTTACAGCGACGGCACCTGCACCGCTAATACCTATCCCAACCGCTCCACCTCCAACCGCAACCGAAGCTGCTTGAGTAAGAGACGAGATCGTTGCTGCTTCGGTTGCCCGAACAGTAATATCTCCGGTCTCCGTACGAATAGAATCGTTGGCAGATGTGATCGCCGCGTTGATTTCGTTATCAATTTCATTCAGGGCCATGGCAACCCCCACTGAAATGGCTGCGCCCACGACGCCAAACCCTGCTGCTATCGAGGCTGCACCTGTACGGGCCAAGATACTCGACTCGTCGTTAGCAAGAATCTCAATTTCGCTCGCCTCAATTCCCTGAACACTACTCCCAATGATCCCGTCACCATCTACACGAGCATCAATCTTCGCAGCAATGCGATTTTCTGCCCCCACACCAACGCCACTAATGGCGGCTCCCAGGAGGCCTCCAGCTGCAGCAACAGACCCAGCAAGCACTTCTGCATCAATTGTTCCTGTAGCATCAGCTGTAACACTGAGTGCCCCAACCGCATCCACGCTTGTATTGAGAAGATAACTTGTGACCTCCATCGCGTCCCGAGTCAGATCGACGCGTTTCCAGTATTCTTTATCCCCATAATCTTCCTCCAGAAGATTGACATTGGTTTGACCAGTTACATTGATGTACTCATAGACATCTCCACCCCGAACACCGTCACCAATCTTGACCCGTTTTCCACTAGTCAACACTGCTGACTGCAGATCGGATGTGTAATCATAGGTGGTTACCGGATTTGAATCCCAACCAATGATATTTCTCGCGAGCCCAACACCAATGGAAGCACCGAAACCCGCTGCTCCACCAACAGCAATCGCGGCGCTAAGCGTGTAGATGTTTGCTGTTAAATTTGCTTCGTTGTCGGCACGAACTGTTACATCGCCAGCACTTGTAAGTTTGCTATCCGTGGCAAAGGCCTTGGTATTGGTGCGAATCAAATTCTTCGCATCAGCACCAGCTCCACTGACTGCGATGCCTGCGGCACCCCCAAATCCTAACGCAACGGAGGCGGCGATCGCCAGGGCATCAATACTCGCAGTCTGCTGCGCCGACACTACAATTTCTCCACTGGTTGTGGTGACGTGTTTAGCATTTGAGATCGATGCTTCCACTTGCGTCGTGATAACGTTCTCTGCAAGTGAAACACCGATTGCAACAGATAAACCAGCCGCACCGCCAACGCTCGCTGCAACCGAGGCCGCAAGCGCGAATGCGTCGATCGATGAGGTGTCCTCAGCAAGAATCGAAACGTCGCTTGCGATAACCCCTGCAGTGCTGTTTCCGTCAATGAATGCTCTTACAGTTGCTCCGATGCGATTTTCGACATCGACACCGGATCCGGCAGCTCCAAGGCCTGCGGCACCACCAACCCCAATCGCGACTGAACCGGCAATAACGACTGATTTAATCTTCTGATTTGCAATCGCGTCTAGGGTCACCGACTCCGTTGAGTGGATGCTGGTTTGTCTCAAGTAGGCTTGTACTTCGGAAGAATCTGATTGGACTGACTCGCTCGCTTTCCAACCCACAAGATTCTCAGCAATCGCTACACCAATCGAGACACCAACACCAGCAGCGCCTCCACCACCAATAGCCAATGATGCAGCAACAACCATTGAGTTGATCGTGGAATCACTGCGGGCATCAATGACAACTGCCCCGACTTGCTGATCTGAATTGCCGAGGATGCTATTTTCGCCAAAAGCATTTACCTTTGAGAGAATCACATTCTGCGAAACGGCTCCCGCACCGCTGACTGCTAGCCCACCAGCGCCCCCGAATCCAGCAGAAATAGCTGCAGCTGCTGAAATGGCATTGATTGTGTCACGCCCCACAACAAGGTTTGAACCCACTTTTTCAAGAACATAGGTTCTACCGCTGGGGGAAAGCAGTGTCCAAAGTTCTCCTTTTTCTAACGCAGTCAGCTTCAAGGGTTCAACGAGCAGCCAATCACTGGACGCGTAATTTTCCACACTCAAACTGACATCATCCCGATCAGCTCCGATAAAGCGATAAACGCGTCCGGGCGTTCCTCCAGTTGCTTCACCGTCAACGACCTTTACCGTCGTACCCTCTGCAAGATCGACGGCGTCATCAAAGTCGCTTTCATACATCGACTCGGTCGCAACCGTCTGTTGAATTGGCAGCACCTCTCCCGCACCAGCAAATGCGTTCCGCAGAGCCGTCAGCGTTTGATAATCCTGTTGTAAGTCCGCGATACGATTTTCGTCATCATCTTCCTCGGATGCGTCGTCCAACTTGCTTGCAGAGATGGAACTGGTTATCGGCAAGTCAAACAAGTGGTCGCCCAGTGAGGCAGCTGAGATGTCAATATCACCGCCACCTACAGTGAAAACACCCTCATCTGCATTGGATAGATAAGCCGCGACTTGATTGCTAACTTCGTTATAGGCCAACGAGACACCAATGGACACTGACACTCCACCTGTACCACCAAAAGAGGCAGCGATCGCTGCTGCTCCAGCGATGGCATTGATTACAGATGCATCATCTGCCCTCATAGAAACACTACCAGCAGTGATGCCATCGGTCGCCGTGTTAGCTCCATCGCCAATGATGGAAGCAGTGACAAGACTCTGAATGCGATTGTCAGCAGAGACTCCTGCACCGCTGATACCTACGCCAGCAGCACCACCACCCGCGAGAGCAACGGCCGCTGCAACAACGACAGCATCGATGGATTGCTCTGAGACAGCGGAGATCGTTAACGCGCCACTCGCCTGAACTGATGAATCGAGAATGCGTGCTTGGACTTCCGCGGGGTTTGACCCGAGACTAATGCTGCGCCACAAGCTTGTGTCGGAATAATTCTGTGTCGATAGATCGACAGCCTGGTTTCCATCGACACTTTTGTCCCCATCTGCGATCGTGCTGCCCACGTATTCAAACACTTCCCCCGACATCGGGCCGGAGACGATCGTTACCGTTTTGCCCGCTGTAAGCTGAGCTGGATTATCGTGAGACCCATAGTCTGCTGAGGGGGATGCTGCATGCGGATCCCAACCAATGTAGTTCCTTGCCAGACCGATCCCAATGGCTGCAGCGATCCCCGCACCACCACCGCCGATCGACAATGAAACAGCGACAGCGCCTACAAAGGCGTCAATTGATGCAAGACTGCCTGCCGCTACATTGACTGCACCCACAGCGTTTCCAAGCGATCCGATCGCACTGCCACTGATGTAGGCATTGTTGGTTGAGAGAATAATGTTTGTTGCATCAGCACCACCGCCTGCCAATGCGATACCAGTCGACCCGCCAAGGGACGCCGATACCGCGGCAGCGACCACGATTGCCTGAATCTCGGATTGATCACTAGAAGTGATGGAAATATTACCACCATCTGTATCGACGACAGCGGCATTGGTTACGTAGGCTGCAATGTTACTGGTGATCAAGTTTTCTGAGAGTGACACGCCAATGGAAAGCGATAACGCGGTACTCCCCGCCAAAGAAATGCCTACAGCAACTCCCGCAGCAATCGAGTTGATGCTTGAAGAATCTTGAGCGTGCAAAGCGATATCCGCAGAGTGTATGCCTTGATCCTCGCCAGCCCCGTCACCATCAACGAAAGCCTTTACATCAACACCAATCCTGTTGATGGCATTAACACCGGACCCACCCAGTGCAATGCCTGTTGAACCGCCTGCCAGAGCAGCAGAACCGGCTACCACGATCGCATCAATGCTTTGATTGGAAACTGCATCGATGATCAATGCACCAGCCCCATGCAAAATGCTATCCCTAAGATAGGCTTGCACTTGAGCTGGAACACTTTGAACATTTTCCCCGGGTTTCCACCCGATGTAATTTTCAGAGAGTGCGACACCGATGGAAAGCCCAACGCCCGTTTGCCCAGCGGCGACCGCAAGTGACGCGGCAAGTACCAAGGCTTCAATCGATGAGTCGCTGCGAGCAGCAAGACCAAGAGAGCCGATGTTGGAAACCCCTGTACCGAGTTGACTAGCATTGACGTACGCGTTGACGCTCGACAGCACGACGTTTTGCGAGACGGCTCCCGCACCGCTAATTGCTATGCCTGTCTTGCCGATTCCTGCCGAAAGTGATGCCGCAGCGGAAACAGCACTAATCGTTTTTCGTCCAACAACAAGTTTTGAGCCCTGTTTTTCCAGCTGATAGGTTCTGCCATCGGGTGCCACAAGACTCCATCGGTGGCCCTCTTCAACGACGCTCAGCGATAGTGGTTCGTACACGATCCAGTCGGAGCTTAAGTAATTTTCGCCCGCCAGGATGACATCATCACGCTCCGCTCCTACGTACTCATAGGTTGTGCCACTAACTCCGCCGTTACCGTTTTCCTCTGACAATGTGACAGTCATCCCATGATGCACATCCACAAGCTCGGCATGGTCACTCGTATACATCGCGTTGAACAGCAAACCCTGTTCGTCAGTCAAAACTTCAGCATTGTTTGCGAAAGCAGTCCGCAGAGCCGCTAAGGTAGCGTTATCTCCTTGCCGATCCGTAGTAAACTTATCGCCCTGTTCCGCTTCAGCAGCATCATCCAAGCTCGAAGCAGTGATTGCATTGGCTAGTTCCAATTCGAACAGGTAATCATTTTCAGAGGTTGCTGTGATTGAGACGTTCCCAGCATCTAAAGTAGTGAGCCCTTCATCCAGACCATCCATGTAGGCGGAAACCTGATTGGCAACTTCGTTCTCCGCGATCGACAAGCCAACCGAAATTGCAACACCAGTTTTAGCGAATGATGCAGCTAATGAAGCCGCCGCGGCAACCGAATTGATGACAGAGGAGTCGTTCGCAGAGAGGGCTACAGCAGCAGCATGAATACCATCGAATTCAGCGATTGCGCCGTCGCCAACGATGGCAGCAGTCACCAAACTTGAAATTCGATTTTCAGCAAAAACCCCTGCACCACTCACCCCAACACCTGTCTTGCCCCCTCCTGAAACCGCCATCGCTCCGGCAAATACCAGAGCATCAACAATCTGATTTCCGATGGCATCGAGTGTGAGATCACCAAGCGCCTGCACCGAGCTATCAAGAATTCGCGTTTGGACCTCGGCCGGCGATGATCCCAAACTTGCATGCCGCCAAGAGCTACCATCAGAGTAACTTTGGGTTGACAGGTCGATTGCCTGATCGCCACTGGTGTTGGGGTCACCATCAGTCAAGACATTGCCAATGTATTCAAAGATTTCGCCAGAAAGTGGCCCCGAAGAAATCTGAACAAGCGTTCCGGGGTCTAGCTGGGACGGCGTCGCTGTTGACCAATAGTCGGGTGCAATGCTAACTGCCGACGGATCCCAACCGATATAGTTCCGTGCGACAGCTGCCCCAACGGCCAAGCCAAGGCCTGGAGAATCGCCTGCAACACTGATTGAAGCGGCGACTGCACCAACGACTGCATTGATTGCAGACGTAGACTCAGCATTGAGATCAACATTGCCAACCGGAGTAGCAACGGTTCCAATTCGACTGTCCTCAATGTACGCATTCGTTTTAGTCAGAATGACATTGGTAGCCTCCACCCCTCCCCCACTGATGGCTAAGGATTTTGAGCCACCAAGAGCCACAGAAACAGCCACTGCTACTGCATCAGCATCGATAGCTGAGTTGTCGTCAGCCGTCAAAACAAGGTTTCCACCACCAGTGTTGACCAGACTGGCATCTTTAATGAAAGCGTTCACATTATTGCTGATCACGTTTTCAGCCAAGGACACACCTATCGCCAACGTGACCGAGTTTTTGCTTGATAACGCAGCCGCAACAGCCGCTGCCCCGGCTTTTGCAACAATGCTGGATTCATCTGTGGCCGAGACAGTAATGCTGTCAGCGGAAATCCCCGTTTGTCCGCCACCGGTGTCACCTGAAATTGATGCTTCCACCGCCACTCCTATGGTATTTGTGGAATCAACACCTGAACCGCCGAGCCCCAATCCATTTTTACCGCCCGCGATCACCACAGATGCCGCACCAACAGTGGCATCAATGGATTGATCAGCGGTTGCAGTGATTGCG
>NZGD01000132.1 GCA_002690925.1 Rhodopirellula sp. | reverse complement strand
GATCTGGCATAGATCATGCGGCTGTAGCTCAGTTGGCAGAGCATCACGTTGCCAACGTGATTGTCGTGGGTTCGAATCCCATCAGCCGCTCTCTTGCATTTTGATTTCGGTCCCGGAAACGCGGGGTAATCCTTTGGCCGTCAAAGCCAGCGTTTTGGGGGCAGATTTCTAGATTCGCAGGAATCATTGGTCGGATGAGCCACTGGGGGAGCTATCATCGTTCTTCTGCAGAAATTGCTCGATTCCATTCAGGCGTAGCCCTTGGGTTGTCTCAGAGCACGACGCTTTGGCGTCCACGACACTCGGAACTGGACTGACCGTGCCTTACGCTCAACTTGGCCCCATCGCGATCCACCTTCCTGAAAGAGTGGAAACCAACGAGATGCTACAGGAGCAGTTTCCGCGGTGGGATCTCGCTTTGATCGAAGAAAAGACGGGAATCCGTCAAAGACACATCGCCGCTCGCGAAGAAACGGCGAGTGACCTGGCGGTCAAAGCCGCCCAAAAATTGTTTGAAACAGAGTCGATTCAAGCGGAGTCGATTGATTTCCTGCTGCTCTGCACGCAGACCCCCGATTATCCGTTGCCCACCACGGCCTGCCTGATTCAGGATCGGCTGGGGCTCAAAACCGGCTGCGGTGCCTTGGACTTCAACCTCGGTTGCAGCGGGTACGTCTATGGCTTGGCGCTCGCCGATGGCCTGATTCAATCGGGCGTTGCAAAAAACATCTTGCTACTGACCGCCGAAACCTACAGCAAGTACATCGACGAAGATGACAGAAGCCTGAGGACCATTTTTGGTGATGGAGCGACCGCAACCTTAGTGAACCGGTCAGAGAACCAAACTTTGCGTGGGTTCCAATTCGGAAGCGACGGAAGTGGCGGCGACATGCTTCTAGTTACAGATGGAGGACAGCGATTACCCGAGGACGCCGTCCAGCCCAGACACAGAAAACGCTGGAAAAGTCGACTGTACATGGATGGCCCCAGCCTGATCAACTTCACGGTCGAAGCCATTCCCCGGCTCGTCAACGAAATATTGGCGGCTAACGAGATTACAGAGTCAGAAATTGACAAATACCTGATGCATCAGGCAACTTGGAAAATGCTCGATCAACTGCGGACCAGAATGGAGATCTCCGCCGAGCGTCTACCAATCGACTTGGCAGATATTGGCAACACTGTTTCCTGCACACTGCCAATTCTGATCGATCGCTTGCGCAAACGAGGCGAAATCGATGCAGAATCACTTAACATGCTCGTTGGTTTCGGTGTCGGGCTTTCATGGGCTGGTTGCCTTTGGCAGGACGAATTTTCGCAGCAATCTCAGTAGGCTTTGAACTAGCGATGAATGTCCCTGGGCCAGCCTTGGGCGATCGACGGCCGCAATCAACCGATGATCATCCACAACCGTTGCCCAATAATTATCCCCCACCGATGTAAAGCCGCTATAAAATTCGTGTGCTCAGCCAGACCGCGCGTGCGGAAAACCCCGTGGCCGGAACTGAGCTGATCCAAATGTGCAACTTCGGCTCAGTGAACCACAGCATCGTCGCCACAGTCACTAGCATGGCTTTCAATCCGATTGATTCTCTTAATTTTGGGAATGCCCGATGACAACCAATCTCTCCGGTCGCCTATTGATCGCATCTCCTTATCTGACCGATGGAAACTTCATGCGTTCAGTTATTTTTGTGATTCGCCATGATGTTGAGGGCGCGTTTGGGCTGGCAATCAATCGTCCAACGGAGCGAAGATTTCGTGACCTGATTGAGGACAGCGGAGACAACAAGTCCATTCGGGATGATGACATGATCCACTGCGGTGGCCCAGTCGAGGGTCCGCTACTAGCGATCCACAACCTTGCGGGAATAGGTGAACCTTGTGGGCCGTACGATGCGGCCGGTGAATTAATTCATCCTGAAACAACCAACCAATCAGGCATTAAGTACACGGTTCACGATCACCCTGCGGAACCCTGGGGGTCGATGTCGATCGACTTAGGAAATCCCCCGGCTTGGATTACGGGTGACGACGATCATCTCCGTATTTTGCTGAGGCGACCTGATGCAAAGGTTCGTTACATCTCTCATTACAGCGGTTGGGGCCCCTTGCAACTGGATGAAGAATTGCGTGTGGGTGGTTGGCTATCAGGCACACCGGATCCTGAAGTCATTTTTGGGAATCCTGACGAAGCATGGGAAAACGCAGTTAAAAGATGTGGGCATGAAATCCTCAACGAGATGGCCCCAGGGGCCCGGTTCGGTGACCCTAACCTGAATTGAAACTCTCCAACTGATCGCGGCGAAACAACGCTATTCCGTTTGACAATGATGCATCACTACAACGCCCCAAAAAGTCGATTTTCACAGTGGAAGAGGCTTTAAATGCGTCGGTTCGCAATCGGCGACATCCATGGGTGCGCCAAAGCACTTCGTTCAGTGATCGCAGCAATCGATCCGCAACCTGAGGATGAAATCGTATTCCTCGGTGACTATATCGATCGCGGTCCCGACAGCCGCGATGCCATTGATCAAATCCTAGAATTGCGAACGCGCACCCAAGTCGTCACGTTACGAGGTAACCATGAGGTCATGCTGATGGGGGTCGCCATACATGGTTTGGATGACTCGGTATGGCTCGCGAACGGGGGCAACTCAACTCTGGCAAGCTATGGTGGCTCGCTGTCGAGGATTCCATCGAATCACCTTCTCTTTTTTCATGAACTACTTCCGTACTACGAAATCGATGACACGATTTTTGTTCATGCATCCTTCGACCCTGACGTTGAGATGTTCGAACAAACCGAAATGATGACCTACTGGACTCACCTGATGCCTCCCCTACCCGGTCCCCACATCAGTGGCAAACGTGTCATTGTGGGACATACGCCACAACCTGATGGACAAGTACTGGACCGGGGTCATCTCGTGTGCATCGATACTTATTGCTTTGGCTATGGATACCTGACGGCTTATGAAATTGGTGGCAAGACGATCATCCAAGCTGACCGTCATGGACACCTGAAACATTCGCCGATGTCTGCGTTGCAAAACAGGCTGCTTAAATTGGGTAAAGGATGTAAAAACTGGATGGCGGCATTGAAGTCAATGCGGCAGGGTGACAATCCAACTTCTACCAGCGATTGACTCTCTTGGCCTTGATCGCATTGATCACCTGAAGCAGGTTCTTCTGATAAAGACATGCCTTCAAGCAAGAAACGGGGCCATCCAAATTGAGAATCAGCTATTCCACAGCAGTCCAAATTCATACGTCCGCGTTCAGCAACTCCAGCCCCAACGGCGTAGAACGCGATCGCCGCAAACCACTCATGCGATGCATCGAACACCGGATAAGGATCACAGCGCGACCAGCAACTCCAGCATCTCACTGGCTGCGGCAATGACTCTCGAAGAAGCCTGGAAAGCACGCTGATAGGCAATCATACGAATTGATTCTTCATCAATATTGACGCCGGTAATCGCGAGGTGCTGACTCTGAAGCGTTGCGTAGAAATCCTTTAAACCAATTGTTGTATTTTGGTGCAAACTGATCTGCTGCCCCAAGGACGCGACTGTATTTTCATAAGTTTCCCGGACGGATCTGCCATCCAATGGATCCAGTGGAGCATCAACAAGATCAACCAATTGATTCAGGACTTCAGTGTCCGCACCGATACCGCCTGAACTAAGGGCCAGATAGTCTGAATCTTCCAGCAGCATTTCATTGACGCCAATATTACCGGCACTATCACCTGTAAAGAACGAATTGATTCCAGCAGCGGCCAAAAAGCCACTGGTATCCTCACCAAAGGTAAATCGAGCCACTGGTGAAACAGATGCAATGCTAACTCTGCCATCACTTGTGACGCCTGCTTGCAAGCCCGGAATAGCATCGATATCGGCCACAATCGATGCAACCGTCGAATCGCTAGTTCGATCTAGCATTTGAACGTTGATGCGGTGAGTACTAACTAGCTCACCGATGTCATCAACCACATTGATATCGAGGGTGCCATTCTTGGGACTCCAGGGCAAGTTCGCACGGGTCAACGGAACTACGGACTCCGTTCTTGTGGACCCAACCAACTCACTGAATCCTCTCCGCCCCTGTCCCTGAGAGTGCAACTCATTGAAACTCCGAATCAATCCGATTGCCATCGCGTCGATGGTATCAACAAAAGCTCCAAATACGCTATCGCGTGCCTTCATGGATCCGACAAGCACGCCTTCCTTTGCCTGTAATGGCGAATCAGTTTCAACGATTCGAACCTCGGTTCCTTTCAACTTATCGTTGTAAGCAGTGTATACCTCTCGAGAATTTCCACTGTTGATCAGATAATCTCCACCAATGAACACCGACACAGCACCACTTGCTTGCTCTTGGACATTGATACTGAGGATCCCCGCGAGTTCTTCAAGATCACGGTATCGCTGATCTCGCAACCCCGTGGCGTCGCTTTGGATCAATCCTCCACCTTCAATACCTGCAATCTGGGTATTAAGATCCGCAATGCGAGCTGCCAAATGATTAATTTTGTCGGTGATATTCGCTAATTCGCCATCCCACAATTCACGCCGCTCGAGAACAGCTTCTCGTGTACGTCGGATGTTCGATGCCAAGGTTTCACCTTGCAACACAACGAATTCGCCCAATGCTCTATCAGACGGTTGCGCGGACAACTCATGAAGCGAATTGTTGAAGAGTGATAACTGCTGGCTCAAACCTGTATTATCCAGATCAGTTGTGATCTCTTCCAATTGGGAGTACGCCCGCTGCAGTGCATCAGCACCGTCCAAGGCAGATTTGGCGCCATACATACGCTCGGCCAAGGCTTTATCTACCTTCTGAACGATACCCGTGGTCCGAACACCGAGACCTTTGATCAATCCACCGTCGCGAACCGCAGAGGCAGAAGCCTGCTCTAGCTGCTGACGGATGTAGCCGGATGTATTGGCGTTGGCAATATTATTACCGACAACCTGCAATCCGACTTGGGCGGCTTGCAGTGCCCCCGCTGATTGCTGGATTGTCCCGATCAGGCTCATCGCCTAGTTCTCCCACGGCCACGAAAAGACCCTCATCGGGAGTATCGACCGTATTAGGCCTCAAAGTCCATAAAAACCGCTTGAACGTTGCAAACAATTTTATCGGAACATCAGTTTTCGATCCAACGTCCGGGCAATCCCTCCTTGAAAAGCCTGTCACTCGGGAGCCGTCCACGAGAAGGTCACGGAACAAGGCATCAAAAACCGCACGAGCAGTTCTAAAAACGATACAAAAAAGTGACGAAGGGGCAGACTCACCTGCCGCCTTCGTAGTACCCGTATCCTTCTGGATCAACGCTTGATCATGATCAAATCAGATCCGTAAGCACCTCGTCCACTGCTTTCAAGATCTCATCGTCTGATTCACTCTCTTTTTCAGCCGCCAGAAGATCAATGACATCCTCTCTAGCACGTGGCACGCAATTACTCAACTTGGCAATTTCCGCTGGCACCAAATCATTTGTCTCAGCTCCCCAGACATCTCGATCGATCTCTGAAACCTTGCTTTGCTCTTCGGAGAGCGGCAGTAACTGAGGCACCTCTTCGCCTGAACCATTCGGGATTCGCGTCAGTTCATTCATGACCAGCAAAGCATCGTTGACGGAGATAACCCCATCTCCGTTAACATCAAGATAGTCTGGACCAACCGCTGTCGGAGGAACGGGGATCGAAGCGACGTTGAACGCTTCCAGGTAGTTGATGATTCGCAGCGGATCCAGCGCTGTCACCAGTCCATCTCCATTCACGTCATATTGATTGGCACTGTTTTGCAAGCGACTGGCAAGCACAGTCACAGTGACCGTCGCCAAATTACTTTCGCGGCCGCTGTCATCTGAAACCACGTACTGGAAGGTATCAGTGCCAGAAAATCCGCTCGCGGGACTATAAGCTACCTGCCCATCTGACTGGATCACTGCTGAACCATTGGATGGCGTGTCCTGAATCCTCACCGACTGTTCGTTAATGGAGCCATCAATATCGGAGTCATTATCAAGAATACTGATCAGCACTGACTCGGAGATGTAGGTGACCGCGACATCATCTTCAGCAATTGGAGGTTTGTTACTCGAGATCGTAACCAACGCCTCGTTGCTTCTCGCCCCCAGATTGTCCTCCACGCTATACGTGAACGTATCGTTGCTGGGCAGTTCTCCAAACGCTCGGTAGGTCACAACTCCCTGGGCGTTGACTGAAACGGTACCAAAGGCAGGAACCAGCCCAAACTCAACCGTCGACTCCCTAATGGTTCCGTCCACATCCCGGTCATTACCAAGGACGTTGATCACGGTCAGACCACTTTCGTTGAAATCAAGTTGATCATTGACGACCGTTGGAGCGTCATTGATGCCACTAACTCGTAAAGACACGGTTGCCAACGCACTGAGCAATCCGCCAGCGTCCTCAGCAAAATAGGTAAAGGAGTCGACCAGTGACTCGTTTGGCTGCAGTGCCTGAATTGCGAATGAATCAGCAGGGTCATAAATGATGTCGCCAGTGGCAGCATCCAACTCGACCGTCGCTCCAAACGCACTTAAATGAGTCCCAAGCACAACATTTAAGGACTCATTATCGTTAGTGAGCAGATCTGGATCGAAATCATTACTCAACAACAAAGCTTGAGGAATCATGACTTGTGAATCCTCGTCGGTATCAGCCAGAGTATCATCAGTAGCGACAGGTGCATCATTCACCTCAGATACTGAGATTGTAATTTCAACTGGCTGACCGACTCCACCTTCGGAATCTCGTGCAGTGACAGTCAACACAACAGGTCCTGACTGGACGGTGTTCTGATGTACTGCCGTGGTGAACTGCAACACGCCATCGGAGTTAATGATTGGTTGGGCCGCAAATATCGCCGCCTGATCTGCCGTCAAATCAGCGATGTCAAAACTGACAATCTGCCCTGACTCGTCGGCTGGTCCCGGGCTAATACTACTCATCACGACTTGCGAGTACGGTCCGCTGTCTTCCGCGATACTGATGGATGAAATGTCCAGATCGAAAGATGGTGGGTTATTGACACCCTCAACAGCAATCACCAAACGTCTTGGTGGATCACTGACCCACTCGTCCATGATCCCCAAGTCCATTGGACCATCATCGACCAGCGTAACATCAAAGACGACAACGCCGCTCACGTCATCTTTCAATTCGTAATTCAAGTTTGCAGACATGTTCACTCGATCGATGACTGCGTGTGGCAAAGTCTCAAATATTCCAGTCGGGCCGGACACCGGATCAAACACAAACAGAAGATCCTGAACGATTTCGTCCGAGGCCGTTTCTGCAGCAGGCATCACATTGGTCGCCCAATCTGGAACAGAAACCACGCCATCGTTTTCGAGATTTTGTTGATCAAAAGCTCCACTGAATCGCGGCTTGTCATTTACCGGAAGAACATTAACGGTCACCGTTTTGGTCGCGACTCGCCGCTCGGTATAGACGGTGCCATCAAGCGCTACACTCTGGCCATCATCAATGACGGTGTAGACAAATTCATCCACACCGTTGAAATCAACTCTTGGTGTATACCGCAGTTTGATTTCGCCATTCTCCTCCACATAATGCACAATACCGCCGTTTTTGCTGTCGGTGGGGAATGCCGTGGGTGCCAACTCCAGCGTCTGTTCGCCACCGACGGTTGGAGCATCCTCGTTATCCGGGCCCGCAACAAACGGCGCCAAAAGCTCAGCCGCATCCCATTCAGTCGTTGAGTCCTCAACAATCTCGCGATTTAGATCTACTGGAGTCGGATCCGTTGGCGGATCATTCACGGGCCGAATGTCGATTGTGATCTGGAACGGATCTGACGAGTTCAGATCTCCGCGATTCACATCATCCAACCCGTCATCGACAAGCTGCACCTCAAAATCAAATGCACCGAACACGTCAGCCGCAGGCTTGAAATTCAGTACACCCGTTGTAGCGTCAATACTGGGTGCAATGCTGAAGAAGTCGTTCACGGTCAGGGCAGGGTCCGAATAGAACGCAGGTTGCCCAGTCAGGTCCACCGTGAATGTGAGACCCTGTGAATGCTCATCAAAGGCTGTCAGAAGTGGTCCACCAAGTACATTGATGGCATAGTTTGGACGAGTGAACTCAGCACTGTCCTCGAGCACGACCACTTCCTCGGTCTCTGGAGTAAAGACAGGACGGTCATTGACCGGATTCAATCGAAGGAATACACGATTCGTCCGGGTCAAGCGGTCCTCGAGTAAATCACCGGTCAGCAAGTCGTAAGTTTCACCGCCCGATGCTTTGTTGTCCTGCACCGTGTAGAGGAACGTGTCGAGCCCACCAAATGACTCATTGAAGTCCAATGGCGGCTCGTACTGCAATGCAGTGATCAATCCGGTTATCTGGTCGACCACAGGTGTCAAAACCCCGCCTCGATCTGTGAGCACAACGCTGGAATCCAACACCGAGGGAGAACCAAATTCAATCAGTTCCAGTCGCTGCTCCGATGCGGTATCAAAAGGCACCCCAGCTGGGAAGATGTCGACCAATTCATTTTCCGGCCCCACGGTAAAGACATCAAACAAGCCCAATTGTTGATAACCAACACCAGCAGTTGAGGTCACAGGGATTATGTAATCCTCCATTGCGCCGCCACTCTGCGTGTTGTCTTCGCGAAGCGTGTAAGTGATTTCGCCGCGAGACTGGGGATCAGAACTAACGCTCCATGCCTCATCGGCACCATATGGCCCTATCGAAGAAACATTAAGATCCGAATCAGGCAGCACATTTTTCAAACGTGGAGCATCATTGACAGGTCGCACATTGATAACGATCTCTTCAACCGTTGTCCGAGCAACGAATGGCTCGTTCGGGTCTTTCGCAGCATCAGTCGCCGTCACGATCATCGTGGCCTGACCGACAGCATCTGGGAAGGTGATGACAGTCAAGTCGCCAGTTGGCGACAAGGTCGCCGACTGGATCAAATCACTGGGGTTGCTTGAATCAAGTGCAAGCGAGAACGATACATTCTGGTGAGTGGTCTCATCGATTGCGGTAACCGGACCAGGCAGAATATTTTCGGCAAAACCCACCACCACAGTGCCAAGCTCGTCGTCACGCTCAAGTATATCGAGAGTCAGATTCGGAATATCGAATCCGGGTGCATCATTGGTCTCAGCGACCGTAATCGAAACAGTTCCCTGCTGATCGATCAATGACACTTGATCAGGTTGATCAAAGTCCTGATACCCCTGATTCAAGGCTGACGCACTTGCAAGTCCATCGTCCGAGACACGGTAGGTAAACGTCTCAGGGGTAATGAATGGAGTACGCTCGTTATAATTAGGAGAGGCTTGGAAAGTACCGGAAACAAAAACGAAATTCTCAAAGGTGAATGTGTATTGCCCACCCTGATCACTCGGTAAAGTTACTTCACCGTCTCCTGATGATGGCAAATCTGAGACCCCCACAGTACCTGACAAAGTCGTGAACTCAACGACTCGCAACTGCTGACTCGCTTCACTGAACGGAAACGGCAATATTGCGGTATCAAAATGCGGCGTGTTCGGTGTCTCTGAGACACCATCACCATTGATCAATTGGTCGGCTGTAAAAGTAAATACGTCCGCCACATCATCGCCAGTCTCTTCAAATCTCAAACTTCGGTCGTGAACCACAGGCACATCATTCACGGGCTGGATGGCAACCGTGACAGTCGCTGGCAGTGACTCAAGTATTTGTGTGCTTTGTGTGCCATCAATGAACTCATTGGAACCCAAATCCTTGATGGTATAGCTAAAGGAGATGTCACCAAATTGATCAGTCGGTGGCACCAACTCCACATCCCCTGTAGCGGGATTGAGGGTCACACTGCCGCCCAGCGAATTGGTATTCCAATTCGCCGTTACCGATGCCACGACGATCCGCAAATCGTTGTTGTCACTCTCCGAAGAATCGATGTTTTCATCATTGGCTGAGGCACGCCCACGCAGGTCATTCTGAATCAAGAACGCACCAGGAATGGTCAGCGGCGTATCTTCGGTAGGCTCAGGCACTACACCGGTCGCGAAAAACTGCTCCCAAGCAGTCAGGTCCGTATCGGTCGCGGGATTGAGATCCGCAACATCCATCCGGATTTCATCGTCATCAGCAATAGGAACATCGTTCTGAGGAAGAACCGTAATCTCTGCAGTCGCGAGTGGCGCAGTTTTGCGTTGCCCATAAACAAATCGGTTGTTAACAAGGTCAATGGAGATTCCATCATCCGTGGCAACGAACGAGATTTCATCAAGATTATTAGCGTTCCCACCCAAGTCAGGTGCGTTATCACGATTCAAGTCGGTGTTGCCGATGTAGTACATCTCAATGAGTGCACCAGCATGATCAAACAGGGCAATCGCTTGACCACGATTAGTGGTAAAGGCACGCCCTGCTGTGACTGCTGACTCCCCAATCACAATTTGATTAGCGTCAACGACTGGATCGATCGAGGCAGCTACACCCCATCCTTGCTGCACAAAGGCGACATTCATCGCACGCATCAGCTGATCCGCAGCTGATGCCTGTGCTGCCGTGGAAGCGGGATCTTCGAACGGCAATAAGTCGACACCGATATTACCAGCTCCCGTCGGCGAATCACCCTCAACAACCAATTCAAACACAACCGTGTTGCCATCAAGATTTAGGGTGACAGAATCACCCGCAGTTGGTTCCGCAATCACGTTCACGAGATTCGTTGAGTTGGCATCAAAACTTGATCCCGTTCCAACAGCGTCCACATCCAATGCCAGGAAAGTAGCGGAAACGATATTTGCATTTGCTACCACATTCATCGCAGGTGATTGGCCTGCGAACTCGCCAGCAATAGCCGCTGCAACCTTGGCAGCAACACTATCAGCATCGTCAGTTGCCTGGTTAACAAAGACAGACACAGTCCCGTCTCTTGGTTCATTGGAACTGAGATCTAATAATTCGAAGGTGGCTGTCGTCCCTGCATAGGCGATACTGAACACGTCACCCACAGTGGCGTCCGTTACCGTTATCTCAACACCACCAGCTGATTCACTAATCTCCAGATTATTTCCGCTAGTGGCTGGAACGGTTGCCGACACCGGAGCACCATTCCCCTGCACCTCGGTAATGACAAATGTCTGATTGACTTCGTTCATCAAAGCTTCATCGCGCGGAGTCAACGTGGCACCAGCAGGAATAACGAATGGAGATGGATCCTCGTTGTCTGGATTTGCAGATGCCAGCAGATCACTCTGTGTGATTTGCAATGCCCGATCCTCTTCACCGGTCACTGCGGCAGCGGATGCATCGGGAATGTCGTTCACTGGCAAAACGCTCAGAGTTACCGTGGCATAAGCATTTGGCACATCGCCGTTGATCAGCCCACTGTCCTGCGTAATGATGCGATAGGTGAAGACATCAATCCCATTGAAGTCTGCGTTGGGCGTGTAGGTAAAGTTCCCTGTTTCAAGAAAATCAGTGGTTACAAGGTCGAGCGTACCAAATGCTGGCTCAACACCAATCAAATACTGCACATCAACGGGACTGACGGATTCGTCCGGGATCAACAGATCATTGGCCGTGATTGCATCCGCTGGCGGGAAGGTGAGAGTCGTATCCTCATTGAACTCATAAAAGTCATCCTGTGGCACGGGAACTGCGACGGGAATCACGTCGATAAGATAGTCCTCCGTCTCACCACCGATAGTGAATTCGGTAGGCGACAGTCCAGCATCTTGACTGACTCGAACACGCATCCAAGTACGCCCAGCAACAGCGTCTTCGGGGGTGAAAATTGTTAACGTATTCAATCCACCATCAGCATCACTGACAGGTTCATCCATGATGACTTGTTCGTCAGCTTCAAACGTTCCACTCTGGTCAAAGTCGACCCACGCTTGCAACAGACCTTGCCCCGCCACTGCAACAGGCACATTGGTTCCCCAAGGATCCAGCGGATTCAGGAATCCGACAATATCCTCAGTCAACGCATCTGACGGATCTGTTCCTGGTGTAATGAAGACAATCTGGCCCGCCCCACCGTCATCAAACAGTCCAACCGCAACACCATCCTCATCATCCAGTGCTTCCAGCGTCAGTTCCGTACTTCCGGGCGTGTAAGCAACAGCACCTTGGAAATTTTGCACTGCAAATTCAGTTTGCATTCGGCCAGCAAGCAACTCTGTAATTTCACTCTCGATTGCTCCCAATGGATAAACGACCGGGATACGACCGTATCCCGTTGTGCTGCCACCCTCCAGTACCAATTCAAAGACAAGAGTCGTCGACTCGGTGGTCACGGACAATGTGTCGCCCACACTTGGCAACACAGTCAATTCGACGGCTACCTGCGAAGTCCCCGAGCCGGTGACCACAAACGGTCCATCATCAGGCTCTCCAGGATTTCCTTCAACATCAACGATGGCGTTATCATCCTGATCGACGACAAGAGCATCGAATTCACCATCAACAAATTCACCTAACCGGGGTGTCGCGCCATCGATAATTGCATGTCTGGGACCATCTTCAGCGATCAGCGTTGCATAAGAAGGATCGGCATCACCAAAATCAATCTCAACCTGTGGCATGATCACAGTGAACTGTGTCGAACCATCTGTCTGATTCGGTCGCAAACGATTGCCAACGCGGTCCGCAATCAGGGTATTATCTAGCTCAATCGTATAAACGCCGGTAGGCTCCCAAAGAGTAGAAAGAGGCGTCAACAACAAGACCCCCGTCAACTCGTTGTAACCAACGTTGTAATCAACGCCTTCCTCAAGGAACTCACGATTCCGAGAGATGGTAATCGCTCGTGCCGAAATATTCGGATCATTTGGATCGTCGACCGTCTGGTTGTCGACACCGGTTCCCTCGAATGGGGAATTCGGTCCGGGTCCATCGCCAAGCAAGATGGTGAAGTTTTCGAGAAGAGGATCCGTCACCCGCACGATGGTTGTTGTCGGGTCGGTGTCTTCTCCAAGAGCATCATTATCCACAGGATTCAACAGAACCGCGTAAGGCGCGTCGGTATCGGCTCGATCAGTTGCACCTCGATCCTTGAATATTGCGGAGCCACCACCGCCGAGACCGGCATTTGAGTCAACGCGCAACTGTCCGTAGATATCTCGATCCGGCGCAAAGATTGGAGAGGCCGGCAGTCCAATTTCAGTCTTAAAGTTAAGATAATTAAGTCGGTCTTGCTCGGTGTTCTGCGAACTGTCAACCGCCAACGAACCAGACTCAAGAATATAGTTACCGTTACTGGCATCAAGGAACAGAGGATCACCGGCAGCAGACAAGATCGCATCCGTTCCTACCGTTCCATTGTTATTATTATCCTGGAAGAAGTTGGATTTGACAACTGATTGAATCCCGGTGCCATTGATTCCAGTTGCCAAATCAGTCAACAGATTGTTGATCAGAGTTGGACTGGTACGACCTACCAAACTGACACCAACCCCTGTCCTACCATCACCCACAATGGTGTTGTTGATGATTCTTCCGAAGCTCACCGGACGATTCGGGTTCGCATCCGCTTCACCAGCAAACCTGATCCCGGATGATCCTGCGATCACATTGTTCTGAACAACAACACCGGGCACCAGATTCCCAGCATTCAGCTGAGGAAATTGAATCACTGATCCAGGATGCGGGACGTTGCCGCCCGCTTGCGTCACACCTGGCTGGATGTTTACACCACGGATTTGTGAGTCAGTAATGAAGTTCGAATCAATGATAAAAACGCCTTGTACTCGCTCACGATTGCGATCGGCATCAATACCGCCGGGAACAATCGTGGTGTCAGCAGCCGCGTCATCGGCCTCATTCAGAACGTCTTCGACGACATACCGCAGATTAGTGTCAAACACTCTGCCGGAATCAATGTAGGGGGCAGCATCCTCGAAGACGATGTACTGATCCTCGGTTCGTCGAACTTCAAGCTGGTATTGACCAAAGGCTGGATTATTAAATCCAACAGGATTAGGAGCCACCTGAACAATTGCGGAATCCGCGACCGCACCGGTGACCATTTCTCCGCGTTCCGCATACCCGATGATAATGTCATCGATATAGAACCCTTCATGATTGTTATTGGTGCTACGGATCGAACGGAACGGATCGCTTAGTTCACCGAACCGATCATTAATACTGTGCCCTCCAGCACCATCAACGTCGGTACCCAAGCTAAACGTTTCACTCATCACTCCGGCGGTACTAAAGTCAAATCGCAACTGCAAATTTGATTTTCCCGCATAGGTGGATAAATCAACACGAGCTTGACGCCATTGTCCCGTATTGTCATGCAATTCCTGCCGCAATTGCTGGTTCTCAGGACTAGGTGTCGCCGAGTTCAGTCCGTCATCAGAGAACTGTGATTTGAAAGCTGCAAGTTCATGATCCAGACTTGAGTTATTCGTGGTTACAAGTTCCCAATCTGTTCCGTTTTCACTGATGAAAACGCGAGCACTGTCTCTGAAAGAGACAAAACCAGCACTCGATGCTTCACTGCCCAAGAAATAGTTGAAGTAGAGAGTTGGCCGATCGTGATAGTCCGATCCCGCCAAATCAAAGGTGTCAGTCTCCAGCGATCCATAACCACCTCCCGGCATGTTATAGGTTCCCGCAATCAAGGGATTACTGGCAAGATCTTCTGCGATATCCGGGTTAAGAATTCCATGCTGGGGTCCTCCATCAGCTGCCTCGATACCAAAGTAGAGACTAGCACCTCCCGCGGCAGCCTCGCGTGAGGAATCAGGAGCGGCATTCACACCGTGTCCCGCATCACCTTCACGCCGATTCGTTACATGCCACATGTTGAAGTCGAGGGGTGAAAATGCCAGACCCTCGACATTTGTTTGACCAGTATTCAAGGACGCACTGTCTGCCACCCCATCGCCATTGGTATCAAAAATGGGTCGTAAAGCATTCTGCAGTGTTGCGGCGGATGAAAGATTCCCAACCAATTGGAACGGATCAATCGCATGAAGAGTGCCGCCACGAGTGATGGCAAACAGCGTATTTCTGTAAGTTCCACCCTCAACATTTTGAGGTCCAAGTGCCAAGCCTTGGAATTCAAAGTCTCCGGCCAGCAATCCGCCGAAATCAGCACGTGCCGTCACGGCACCGGTGTTGTCATCGATCAGGATAAGTTCACCTGCATCGGTCACACCAAAAAGAACGTTTCCGTTGAAGTCAGCATAAGCAAGCCCCGTGACTCGCCCATTGAGTGGACCAGCAAGGCCTAGGAACGGCACCGCGGGTCCATCGAATCCAAGGATGCCGTTGTACGTTCCCGCAACAGTGCCATCGACATCGGCTGCCTGACCAGGGCCAGTCAGACCGTCCGCAACTCGCACATTAGCCACAACCATCTGGCGAGCTATGGCGTCGCCATTGATGAGGTCAACAAGTCCACCGGCCGTCGGATTGGGGTCATTATCAAGATTGATATTGATGACGCCGTTAGCTGGATCGGCATTAATGGTCGAATTCCCAATATTTGCTTCGTTGATGTTGATCGTAAAGCTCCCATCAGTACCGGGAATTTTCGAAACAACATCAACAAGAGCAATATTGGGAGTGGCATCCGCGAAAGCAATTGGCAACAAAAGGCTGGCATAAGTGACGCCTGCGGGTTGTATGTCACCCCTCAAAGTGTTGTTGCTGTACAGTTTGGAGTTGGGCTTGGCCACCGCGGGATCCAGTGAATCCGTCTCATGCACGGCATTCAGCGTTTCGTACTGCCCCACACCTGTGCGACGGAACGTAAGAGCCCCCGCCGCGTCGCTGGTGGCTACCGTATCGAGTGCAGCATCGGAAAGATTGAGCGTCGGATTTCTTCCGACAATCCCATCAGACTGCACGTCAAACAACGATCCATCTTCGGGATTGATTTGTACAAGATTACCAACTTGATTATCGGCTCCAGCCACACTCTGGTAACCAAAGAACCTACCATCGGAACGCATCACCACATCTTTAATATTGTCTGCCGTATTTGCGACTCGTGTTGCATTCCCATCGTTACCAGCGAATGGATCAACGGTGTGTAAAGCATTCGCAGACTTCACGTACAACGCCACGTCGGAAAGCTGATATGGCGTGACGTGGTTATCAAGTGCCGTGACATCAACGAGACGGTTGCCGGTCGGATCGATCTGATTGGGCAAGGGCAGTTTGTTTGGATCCGGATTCGCCACGTAACCTGTACTACCGATGTGATCCTCGACCACACGTTCAACCGAACTCACTGGCTCTAGACGCACCAGCCCGTTGGCTGCGTTACCACCGGTAAAGACACCATTCAAGGCATTGGGCAAGGAGCCATTGCTCATGACGGCAACGGAATACTGATTCCCTGGGCCCGCGTCCAGATGAATCGGACCGATGTAGGCATCTTTCTTGCCCAAAGATCCACGACTCAAATCGGTGGTTGCCGTGCTGGGGTCAGCAGGATCACTTGGTTGATCATCGATTATGTCAGATTCACGACCAATGAAAACCAATTGCTGGTTCTGGTTGTAAACGGCAACGGTGGTATCTGTTCTGACTGCGTTATCCGAATAGTCCAGATCAAATACTAAGCCGATGCTGTTCGGCCCCTCTCCACCACCCTCAGATCGGGTTTGATTCAAATCAAATCGATACCAGTCAATATCGGTAAAGGCAGTCAGCTCACCGCCGATACTGAGAGCAGCCACATCTGTTTCGAGCAGATTCACGAGTACTTGGGAGTTCGCGAAGGCGTCATTGTTGCCCGGTAGCTCACCTGCTTCACCCACGAGCGGGCTATGAGCTGGCAAACCTCGGACATCAATCCCCGTGCTTGCGAAGCGAATATCGGCATAACGGACTGTCGATCCTGGGAATTCCTGCACCTGATCCAAACGCACCTGCAACGAATACTGACCACTGCTCTCGCCACTCATCTCCGCAACACTTACTGCAGTTCTTGGATTACTGCGAACACGAATGAAATACACACCTTCCTGCCCCTCCGTACCTGGCAACACATAATGAAGGCCGGGATCACGGAAATTCTGGGTGTAGTGGTCACCACCAAGATAAGTGTTTTGCGTCAGCGTATTCGCATCGACATCATTTGGGGCACCGGGACTGCCTGAACGCTGAGATCGAGCCAACACGACACCTGTCAAACTGACCACTTCCACAATCGCATCAAGTGTGGTGTCTGTATTATCGACATCGATCCAGATCGGGGTCCCAGCAGTACCCGTGAAAGAGTACACATCCACGTCTTCAGTATCGTCAGGACTGATGAAACCATTGACCTGAAAACCCAAACGCCGATTTTCATCACTGCTAACGTGGTCTGGCGCAAGGACGCCAAGATACTCGGAGGCGACCGGAGTATTGTTAACATCTGCACCGAGGGTGATTGGATTCTCAAGTTCCCGCAGAACAGCAACATTTCGATCGTTACTGAATTCGTCAAACAGCAATCCACGCCAGCCACCCGATGCGCCCGTTGTAGCAGTGGCACTGTTGTTAGTATTGAACATCACCTCACCGGCAGGTGTGTATCCAGCACCGACACTGTCATCTCCAATGTGGGTCATGACGACGGGATGTCCTACCGTCCCCAACACATGAAGAGTTCCACCCACACGGTCATTGATATCCAATGGAAAACCAGTTGCGGTGATACCCGCATTATTACCGCTCAACTTGACAATCAGACTTTCACTATTGCTGCTTTGAAGCGTCAAGCCACCTAGCGTGTGTAGATTGGTGATGCTGATTTCACCTTCGAGAACATGAACGATATCGCTATCGTCCCAAACCCCGGCCGTGTTCATCTGTTCTCCGCGAACAACCATACCGTTGATGCCATTATTCTCCATCCGGTTCAAGCGAACGAGCGGACCGTAGTTGGTATCGAACTGGAAATACCGGTCAGCTGAGCCCGTTGCGCGTCCCGAGTCACGAGAGATCTCTGCACGAAGTGAATTCGCATTGATGTCAATCGCATGACCTGCATTATCAGCGATCACATTATCGACGATAATTGGCTGTGAGCCTCGAACATAAATGGTCGCTCCGGAATTCGACCCACGCCCATTGCGGTTACTGTTGTCAGCGCCATCATCATTGAATTGCAGCAAGCTGTTCGCAACGCGAATGTTCGCTTGATGGATCTCAATCGCACCAAAGCTTGCGTCACCACCTTCTATTGCTGACAAACCCCCACCAAACACCAAGATCGAGTGGTCAAGACTGCCGGAAGTCATTTGCCCAAAATAGAGTCCAGACCAATCACCAGGTTCTGGGAGCGTATCCGGAGTGCTGTTGGTATCAAAATTACCACTACCCCCATAGCGATCATCGTATAGGGAGGTCAGGACGACAGGTAAATTTTTGTTTCCCTCAGCAATCAGAGCGGCCGCGCCGCGTTCAACTTCGATTCGCGACTCAGCAAACTTAACGACGCTACCAGGATCGATCACCAACCGACCAGCCATACGAGAGGTCAGATCTCCAGACGGGTCGAGCTCAGCGCCGCCAGCAGCACCTTCGATGATCAAATTCTCAGTCAGAACATGTGGGATATCGATATCATCAAATCGGCCAGCAACCGTGAGTTTGTCGATGGTTGATCCCAGTTCAGTTTCAACACGAATGAACAATCCATCGATTGTGTTTCCGATCAGGAAATTTCCATTCAAGTCGGGTCCAATTCGCTCGCGGTTACCATCAAAGAAGCTTTCCTCGAAGCTATCTGGACTCGCCGACAGTGCGGAGTCATCACTCTCGGTAATGAAGTTGAAAGAAACGGTGGGTCGTGCGTCGATCATGTGAACCGGTGAGTACACCGATTCCTGCGCAGCCACGAATACTTTACCGCCAGCATGTTTGATGTCGACGTGGTTAACATAGTTCAGGAAGATGCCGTGATCTTCAAGATCCGCGTCCGCTCGAAACACAATCCCACCATAGTCACCGGAACTTGGGCCGACTCCGACACCGTCCGAATCCCCACCCACAGAATCATCGAGGAAAGACCGCAGAAAGACCGAGTGCTCAGGTGTACCGAGGACCTGGATTGATGATTGTGATCTCGAGATCGTGGCAGCAGATGTGCCAGCGTCAAGGTTCGCTTTACGAAGTTTTAGCAACGCACCTGCGTGTAGCATTAGGGTTACACCCTGGGGCACAAGCACTTCCGCGCCATCTTCAAGGCTCAAACCGGTTACATCCAAACCGACCTCGTAAGCCTGATTGTCTTCGAGCGTGTCGAGGTTCTGATCCAGTCCACCGCCACCAATGACGCGTACAAGATTCGGGGTCTGCAAAAGTGTTTCCGAGCCGGAGAGATCCAGCGTATCGATCTGGTCCAACTGCACAATATTATCAGTTGCTACCGCGATCAATGCGCCTAGCGTGATTGCACCTTCCACCTTCAAAGCCACCGCACTGGGCGTTGTGTCACTTGTCAGATCGATCTCGCCTGGATCAGTACCAAAAACAAAGGTGGTACTCACACCCAACGGGTCCTTCACTCTGAAGCTTTGCCCGTGCAGAAATGTGTAATCAGTCTGATCGATAGGAAGTGCTGGGATGACAATCCGAGTGCCTGCTTGCCGCAGTGCAAATCCAAGGTTGTCGTAGGGATCAGCAAGGGTACCGGATCCATCGATCAAGCCAGTCGTATCATTGACCTTGTCAACATAAATCGTCGTCGCTTGGTCACTCGACTGGAACCAGAAAGAGAACACGCCGCCTGGCCTGCCGTCAGCATCACCGTCAAACATTGTCCCATTCGTATCCCTGATCGCGCCTTCAACACTCTCAGCATCGAACGTTAGCTTCAATTCGTAACCACCGTCACTGAAGCCACCGTAACCAGAGTCCGGCACGAGCGGGTCGTAGTCGGTGTTCCCCGTACTGGTAACCCCGACGAAATAGTTTCCTGGCTCCGCATCAAAGCCAATGAATGCATCGTTACCGAAGTACTCATCATTTTGCGATACCAGCTCAACGGTGCCATTGTCATTCTGCCGATAGAGATTCAAGGCTGTATTGAGAAGACTTGGAGTACTCAATCGCTCCGCCGTCGTTTCAATTTTCACCCGGCCTGGCTCCGATACCTCGAAACGGTACAGATCGACATCGGTACTGTTAGAGGGGACGAATCGTTGCAAATGGGTGATATCGTGATCACCGGGATAAACCGCCGCATTCGGGTCAGTGATGTAGTTCAGCCCCATCGTTGCAGCGATACCGTAAGCATGCCCCAATCCAATCGCATGCCCGATTTCGTGAATGAGTACTCTCGAAAAACCATCGCCGAACGACCTGTTGGAGTTGTCCCAGATATTGCCATTCATAACGACACCGCCTGGGCCTCCCCAACTGGTGCCGCCGTTGGGATCATCATCGGGTACAAGTGATCGCGTGTCACCCTTGCCAATCCATGTGACTTGAGTTCCAAACGGATTAGCAGCAGCTCCGAATGTTGTCTCGGTTGACTCAATGAACTCGTAACCGGATACCCTGCCGTACAGCTCGAACACCATCCGGGCAATATTCTTCTCAGACTCAGTAAGAAGGTTTGTGTAAGGACTCCCCAGCGGGTCTGTTCCCATTGTATCGGGGAAGTAATACACGATCTTTTCGATCGCTTGCGGGGCAACGGGATCAGTCCCGAGCCCTGGAGCATGATCATCATCAGGAACAAACTGCCGATGCCCTGGCTCATCACTACTCCCTGGGCGTGGTGGCAGCAGAATAGTCTGCGGGTCAATGCTCCCAACAACCGTCAAGGAAGCCGCACCCAGTTTTCCAAGATCTGTTGCATCCGATGTCGTTGTGTTGTCATCGTCAGGATTTACCGGACTACCGCTAACTGACAAGTCGATGGAATAGGGACCTGTATCACCACTGGGACTCGTGACTTCGACGAAAAAGGTTCCACCAGCGACAGAATTAAATGAGATGCTGGCGGTCCCGCCAATCGGTGCCACATCCAGATCTTGTTGGACCTCATTCGCGTCCAGTAAACGGACCTGCAACCCTAGTGAAGCCAGTTGCGCAGTGACATCCACCTGCAAAGTAGCTCCCGGACGCAAGTCGAGTTCGTAAAAATCGATATCTGCAGGGTTCGTACTTTCACCATTGAAGTCACCGAGATACCCAGACTCAGCATATTCATGATCATTCGTCAGCAACCCCACGTGCGTGGCGTTCGCAGCCGTCGAATTATCAAATTGTGGAGTGCCCACATCCAGCCGATAGTTTCCTTCCGGGATATCGGAAGCAAAAAACAGAACTGCGCTATTGTTGACCGAATCGTAGGTAACGCTCTCCGGAAGCATTGTCAAATCATCAGCGTCAACGTCAGTCGCATTTGTGTTGACGAGCTGATAGTACGCAGGATCAGTGACTTGAGCATCTTCCAAAACCTGATCGTCAAAATAAACTGTTATCTGATTTGACGCCTGACTGAGGTTACTGCGACGAACCACCTCAATCGTCCCATTGCCACCCGTACGCTCAATCACCTCGAGCAAGTCAACCTGCTCTCCGGCAAAATGACCTGTGAAGAGGAATGTGCGAGCACCCACATTTTCAATATCACCCGATTGCACATTTGGCAAAGCATTCAATGCATCGAGAATTTGCACATCAGTATCAGCTACATTCAGCAATTCAGTTTCTTCTCCACCAAACGCCAGACGGTAATCACCGTCTGCTCCGCTGAAGACCAACTCTTGTGTATTACGATTCACAGGTTGCGGCACAACTGACACAACCTGCGCGCCACGATCAAGCCGGAAGGTCAGTTCAAAGTCTTCACCAGCATTGAAAGCCTCTCCCGCCTGACTCGCGAGTGGATTATCACCAGCCCCGATGATTCGAATCTGGTAAAGATCATCTGGAAATGCTACAGACGCATCTTTCGCGTTAAGGGAGGCACTGCTTGCTGCACGGACGACAATTCGTTGTAAATTGTCAGGGTCCGCATTTCCCGGCTCTGCAAGGCCGACGTAGCCTAAGTCGACTTCAATCTCATTGCCATCACCAAACGTTCCATCAGTACCACTTCGAAAAAGCTTGATGGTGTCCGGATTGATTGTCGCTTCATCGATCTGCACTCCACCTTCGAACAGCAGGTTGAATGTTTGCGGTGCCGTGTGGAGAGTATCACCCTCCAGCAGTAATTCACCAGCATCGGGTCTAACCGCAATCAATCGCGGGCCACTCAACTGATCCGAGATGGAAAGTGAATACAATTGCGTGGGCGTCTGTTCGCCCGCGGGAGGCCCCGGCCCCAGCACTGCCGTGCCGGACACCTGTACCAAATAAGTCCCCGTCTCAGTCAGCGTTAAACCAGAGATAAACTCCCTCGCTCCTAACGCCGTTGCATTACGCGACTCAAGCAAACCGCTCGGACCGAATACCGTGAATCGCAGATCGCTGTTGAGCTTTGTATTGACCGGACGGATGGAGCCACCTTGACGACCTACATCATACAATTCACCAACAGGTGAAACCGCAAGGCTGATCGAAGTCCCTGCAGTTGCATCGAAACTGTACCAATCGGTGTCGTTATCCTGATCGATGGAAACATTGTCGACAGTCAACTGGGTTCCGGTGTAAGCACCAAGATTGGTCGCTGTCAGCGATGCATCATTGTCACCGAAACGATCTCCATAGAGACTTTGCGCCGCCAGCAGGTCGTCATGCTGCGCGCCCCGATAAGCCACTGAGATAATTGGCTCCATGATCTTCGTCTGATTGACGGGAATCACATGCCCCAGACCTATACCGTGGCCAATCTCGTGAACCAAGACGTTGTGCAATGCAAGATTGGGTCCATTGGGACCATCACTGCGGTTCTGGTAAAAATTATCGGTGGTGTCAATCTGCATGTCACCATCCGTTCCAGATTGCCCTCCCGCGCTCGGGAAAAAATTGAATGCGAGAGTGCCACTGTTCCCATCAATAGCAGCCCCAAAGATTCGGATATCTGGCCTCACGCCCAAAACGCCACGAGAAGCTAATGAACCCGACTGTTGTACTCCATCGTCATTCGGTTCGTATTCCAGATTGAGTCCGGTCAACTGCGACCACTCTTGGTAGGCTGCACTGACCAATGGGAACCATGAGTGGCCTGCGATCGTTGTTGATCCATTATCGCCGTAGATGCCATTCAGAAACGCGACCAAATTGCTGGCATCGCCATCACGATTGAGCGTTCCATCGGGCACAATGCCCCAAGTAACGGTCGCCGCGTCACCGATATTCGGACTTGGCCCTCCCACAGGGTTTGTCCATCTCTGCCCGCCCAAATTGATATCACCGGAACCATTAGACCAATCGAATGATGAACCTGGAGCCAATGCCCCCGCAAACTCTGCAGCTAACAACTCGCGCCGTTCCAATGTCTCAAGTCGAAGCTGCCGAGACGCTGGTAAAAGACTGCGTTTGCGAGGGTTGCGTCTTTTGCTCATGGGGGAGATCACCTGAAAAGAGTGCCAAGAAAAACGACAAAATCAATAAAAAATAAGAAAGCAAATCCCGGAACGACCGACAAAATCGTCAGTACACGGAGGCCAACCAATTTAGTTTGAGCGTCAGCGTTTATCAGCAAATCCTGAGAAAAAGACCCGTTTTTTCTAAAATCCCCATTAAGAATCTGCCAAGCAGGCAAGTAGGGAGGCGCCACGCCGCCATTTCCAAGATTGCTCTGGCAACCGTCGAGCAGGGCTGGGCAGACAAAAAGAAAGAAACGGTACTTCATGTATTTACAAAACCCGACTGGCAACTTGAGTTACCAGCCGGGTTTAGTCGTGTTTCGCAGTGCGCAGGCGATTCAGCGTTAAGACGATTCAGCAGAGCTACGCCAGAGGCGGACACCCTGCATCAGCCCACTCGCTACTCAATCGTTAGAGCTATATCGATTTCATCGAGCACGGACGCCAAAACCTCATCAACATCGTCGGCCGAGACAGCCTCAGCAGAATCAGTCGCTTCCATGCCTTGAACAACTGACTCAAGTGCGGCGGTGTTCAAGTCAAGACCATTGGTCAAAAGCTGATCCAACGGCGATGCAAGTTCGAGATCATTCGCCAACTGCACGTCACGGACAGGCAAGCCACTGCGGTTTGCCGCAGCGAAGCTTGAAGTCACACCAAGCCCAGCAAGATTCTGAGGAGCAAACTCTCCTTCACCGCTACCACCACCAAGTTCGGCCAGTTCGTTCAGCACAAGCAGAGCATCCAAAGGCGAGACCGCACCGTTTCCATCCGTATCCAAGAAGTCCGGTGGCGCGGTACCAATCACACTCACAGGAACGTTCGCACTACCTTGAACATCCAAGAAGTTAATGATCCGCAAAGCATCCAACGCCGTCACAAAACCATCGGCATTCACATCATTTGCCAACCCTGGGGTCGGATTCTGATAAGCCGAAGCCTCAAAGGTGATGGTTACGGTGGCGTCATTGCTTTGCCTATTCGTGCTGTCCACGATGTTGTAAGTGAAGGTATCTGTTCCACCAATCGTTCCTTGATTATTGGTATAGGTGAACGTTCCGTCTGGGTTTACGACGACGGTACCTTCAGTTGGATTGACGACCACACTGCTAAAAGTGATATCGTCACCATCGGGGTCATAGTCATTACCCAGCAGTGCTTCACTCAAATTCGTAACTTGCAGTGCTGAGCCAATTGGAACGGTATACCCGTCATCCACTGCAACAGGGAAATCTTCCTCACTGGCGACTGTCAGTCTGAAATCATGCCCAGCATTCGGTGTTGAAGAATCCTGATCATCGGCTTCCAATCTGAAATCAACGGTGCCGTGCTGATTCGGCTGCAGGATGATTGTCATCAAATCCCCTGCAAACCTAATCTCCCGTACCAACTCATGGTCTTCAATCTGACTCGCTGAGGGATTCTCCAAACTCCCCAATTCGGTCACATGATAAATCATCGTGTCACCATCGGGGTCACTGAACACAGCCGACAGATCCTGAGTCACTTCAGTATCTTCATCGCCCGCTACAAGAAAAGGATTCTGAAGCGTGATGACCAACGGCCCGTCTGGCGTATCATTCAGCGTTACCAAGATGGTTGCTGTGGTTGGAGCTGAAACTCCATCAGTTGCGGTCACCAACAGGTTTGCAGCACCGCTCTCAAACGCTGCCAAGTCGAGAGTAAGCACATTCGCAGTAATCGACTGGTCAAACAGTGGCGTTGTGGCCGGACTCGTTGACGAACTGTAAGTCAAAGCTACACCTTCAGGATCACTGAACCATGAGTTCAAATCATAGGTGAGAGTTGCGCCCCCAACCTTTGCCTCATCACGCGTAATCGTTGAGACACCTGCAACGCCTTCGACGCCCAGGAAGACCGGGCTATCATCAACCCCAGCCACGATAATCGTGACCGTTGCGGGCAATTCGGATTCAAGGCCAGAGGAATCCACCGCGGTGTACATGAACGTATCCGTGCCACTGAAGTTCGGCGCTGGAGAATAAGTCAACAGTTCGTTTACAGAGTCATACACCACGGTGCCACCCTGGGATGTGTCCTGAGGGAAATCATCTGTCTTCAGTGCTAGAGTTTGGTCCTCATCGCCAGGTCCACCGTTATCGTTGTTGAAGATTCCGTCGACACCATTGACGTTACCAATAAGCGGAATCACCAGATCCACGTTTTCTGTTGCGTTATAACTGTCATCTTCGGCAACGGGTGGATCATTGACAGCGACAAATGTGATATTCACGGTGCCCACATCGAGCGACTGCTGCGGAGTGAAGCTTCCACCTGGTTCATCAATCACGATGTACGTGAAGGAGTCAGTGCCCAGTCCTACATTCTGGTTATAGTCTTCGGGCGGTGTATACGTGATGGTCGTCCCATCGGCAGAGACGGTCACGTTACCGCCTTGATCTGAAAGATACACCGAGCCGTCGAAGGTTCCCGCCTCGAGTATTTTCATCGGCTGATCCATCTCGTCGACTGACGTCACGTTACCGGGGATGTATTTGCCATCGATGAGAGACTGACTTGGGTCAACATCAGTGATATTGAACACTGCTGGTTCGTCCTCATTGATTTCCCGTGCCACCACCACCGGAGGGTTAGTTGCCACAGGAGCGTCATTCACTGCTGACACGTTTAGAGTAACAGTCAGTGGAGTTGAATTGACGAGTTGCAAAGTGGGATCGGCAGGCTGATCAGCGACACGAACGGTAAAGGTCACCGGACCATTGAAGTCTGGCTCTGGCTGGAAGTTTAACGTGCCGTCCGAATTTACGTTCAGCGTTCCTGCATTGACTGGGGCAATCGGCCCACTCGTCCCGTCTGGATCAACCTGCAGCATTTTATCCACAAAACGGTCACCCACGTAGATCTCAACCCCATCGGGGTCACTGACGTTAATTCCGTCCAGCAGGCCTGCTGCGTTTGGACCAACGCCATTTGCAACGAAGATGCCGTCTTCTTTCAGGTCGGCGTGATCGTAAACAACCTCGGGATTCTGGATTTCCGGCGGTAAGCCAGGCAGGAGTCGTATGGAGTAATCCTCAACTTCACCACTTAGGGCGAGCCCATCAGGCCCCAGACCACCCTCTTTCGAAACTCGGAACCTCGCGTAAGTGGTCAAGGCTGAAGCTGGAATCGGGGTCGTTGGGGGAACAACAACATTGAATATCCGCGTGCTGGTCCCGCCGGTATCGGCAAAGACATTCGAAACAGCACCCGTTTGATTCGCGGGCAACAACTCGTCACGCACCGCCTGTGTCGCTGGATCAAACGACATCGGGAGGATTTGCTCGCCCGGATCATCCCAGTCACCGTCTGCATTGAAGTCGATCCAACCCTCAAGGACTCCTGCCCCAGTAACAGCGACTTCGATGGGCAAGTAGATGGCGTGATTCAAAACTCCAAGAGGATTAAAATCACTGATAAAGCTGACCCCATCTTCATCATCCGCACTGATGTTTACCGTCGCCGATAACGCATCTCCAGAAATCACGACCGAAGCAGGATTGAACTTGAAATCGCTTTCAGATCTTGCTTCGGCAATGGCAACCTGAATTGCCTCTGCAATGGACAAAGCGGAGTCATTGACAGCAGGGCGAATCGCGAAATTGTCTTCATCAAAGGCACCAGAGTTGTCCGTCAGCACATCAAACTCGAACGTCGCTTGCGCGGTCCCCAAATCAAGGGTAAACGTATCCCCATCCCAGAGATCTGGATTTGAACCCCCAGGTGTGGTAATCGTGATTTCAGCACCCCCGTTGGCGAGGGCAGTTGAAAACAGGCTCATGCTGTCATGCTCAACCGCGATCGCCACATCATCGCGGTTAGCGGTGATGCCTGGCAGACCATCCAAGTTGGCGTCAATCGTATCACCCAGCAGTGGGCCATTGCCGACGACATGCCTTGGTCCGTTGCTAACCAACTTGGTTGGGTATCGTCCATTCACCAAATTGACTGGATCAGGTGCATCAGCAAAATCCAATTGGGCCGTTGGCATCAGAATGGTGAAGCGTGTAGAGAAATCGGGGCGATTCGCTTCCAGCTTATTCCCAGCGATGTCTTGGACACCTGGCAATGAGAAGTTGGCGACAGTACCGCCTACAGCAGCTACACCTCGGAATAACGAAGCATTCGAAACGAAGAATGTGTCGCCACCCCGATCTTCCGCTGACAGCGAAGTCACAGCGGTTTCACCCGGCACGTTCACCGAGTTGATTGCATCGATCATTGCCAACTTGATTTCGTTGGTCCCGAACAAAGGTGAATAACTAATGGCCGTTGCACCGCCAGGAACACCAGATTTCTCTAAAGTCGGAGCAGCAGAAATATCAACCACCGTGCCAGGCTTATCATTCAGCAAGACCTTGCCATTGGCAATTCCTGTTGCTGGATCAAGCTCCGCAACCGCTTCCACCGAAAGCCCCAACTTGTTGCTATTGATAGTTGAAGCAAGAGCAAGTGCAACTTGCCCCGGCGTACTGTCTGCAATGAATGGCACTGCGATATTACCGGTTGCGACACCGCCTCCAGCAGCCACTGCCTCGAACTCGTAACTGACAGTGATTGCACCCTGGCTAATCACCAAAACTTCACCATCATTGACAATTCCACGCTTCAGCTCAGCTCCATTAAGCCCTGGAGCAGATACCCCTGTACCAAGGGGATCAAAAATTCCGTTAATGTTGACACGTGACTCGCTGATCCGCCCCAGAGAAACTTCACCACCAGGCAGGGCAGTTGCAGTGATGCCAAGATTGGCGACACCGTTTACGACCAACGCAAGATTGGTAGCAACGGTATCAACGAGGTCAGTCAAGTTATAAGGAACTGGTACGGCAGTTGGGATCGTGACACCTGATCCATTCACGTTGAACTCAAAGATCACTTCATCGCCGTTGTCAGCAGTCAGCACCATGACACTACCATCAAGGATGCCAGCACCACCAACCAGTGGCAGTCCCAGAAGCACTGGCCCGGCAACTTCGACAGTCGATGGTCCACTGACCGATGGCGATCCGGTGACCTCCATGGAGTTGGCATCCACCGTAAGCCCAAGACCTTCTTCACCACCCACCTGCAGCACACCACCAGCAATCACTTCAACCAGCGCCGGATTCAAACCAGCGACCGGATTAAGACCCTGAATGGCATTCGCTACCAATGCGGCGAAGTCATCGCCCGTCGTTGCTCGATTCAGATCGATGGCGATATTCGGTGCAGTGACACCATCACCGACTCCTGGATTGATTTCATTGCCCAAACCGTCACGTTCGTCGGTTCGATTAATTTCAAATACAACAGGATCAGAAATTCCATCCGATGGTGTAATGACAATTGTCTCTTCATCAAGAGCTGGTCGACTCAGGCCTACCAACGCCAATTGGCCCTGTTCAACCGAGGCCGCACCATCAAGCGGAAGATTCAGATAGACGGACAAGCCATCATCCTCAATCGATGAATTCAACCCGATTCCGGCATTGTCAATTGCATCTTTGATCGCAATTGCCGTATCGGCTGCTGTCTCACCATCAACCACGGCAACCATCTGATTCAATGGTGAAGCGATACCATTACCAGTGTCGAACTCAAAGGTAACAGGTCCGCCACCTGCGTCGATCTGGAATGTATCCCCGTCGACAATTCCACCCAAGGCATTGACCCCTTGAGTGGGGACGCGAAGCGCAAGGGTTCTTGGCAATTGCTGCATGCCAGTGTTTTCAGTTGATGCTGTTGCGCCTGGTTCGGCCCCCAAAACAACGCGGACGCCCTCGCCCGCTACATCGAGGTCCAACAGGCCATTGTCAACTTCATTTTGGATAGCTGCCCGAATGGACGCCGCGATTCCTTCAAGGAAAATTTGCTTGTCGCCCTCGTCTTCTGGTGTTGGTGTCCCAGGCAGATCAATCGGCACGGCTCCCGGCAAAGTTGTATCGCCGGGGTCGTTGAATTCAAAAACAACGGCTGGATTCACACCGTCATTGAGTTGAAAGAAGTCACCATCGGTGACACCGCCGATGTCGGTTCCCACTTGCGGCACTACAAGCGTGATTGGCTCGGGCAACAAAAGCGAATAGCCGGCCTCAAACTCGAAAACGATTTGACCACCATTGCTATCGATGATCTCCATTTGATCGCCATCCTGAATGACGTTGCTCGCAGGAGCAAAAAGCACATCGCGGTCTTCGTTGTTGATCTCAATTCGATAAGATCGATCGTTCTGCCAAACTCCAGCCAGAGGTGTCAGTGTGATCAAGTTCCTAGTGGAATCGTAGTTGAAGGTATAATCGATACCTTCTTGGAGCAACTCATCATTTTCGATCAGAGTGATGTTGGCCCCTGCTTCCCTGAGTCCTGGAATTTCAGGGACAACAACGGTATTGTCATCAACGCCGATTCCTGTGAATGGGTCAGAGGAATCACCGTTGTCGCGCAGTTGAATCCTGAATTCCCTGTAAACACCTTCTTGAAGATTAATGAAGCTGACAGCGGGATCAACATCAATTCCCTCTGCATCGTTATCCCTTGCAGTTTCTGCGATCGCAACTGGACCA
Organism: Rhodopirellula sp.; assembly: GCA_002690925.1. Classification (GTDB taxonomy): domain Bacteria; phylum Planctomycetota; class Planctomycetia; order Pirellulales; family Pirellulaceae; genus Rubripirellula. The sequence continues at coordinate 1,796 of NZGD01000132.1, read as the reverse complement.
TTGAAGTCCGCCAACTCAGTCGAACCTCGATCCTTGAAAACCGATCCACCAATTCCACCCGGAGGTGCATAGTTGGGGTTATCGGCACGCAAAACTCCACCTACGTCGTGAGTCGGAGCCAAGATATTACTGGCCGACAGACCAATGGCATCCTTAAGCTGCACCACCGCACTTCGCTCAACAACGGAGTTGACCGAAGAATCAATCAGTCGTGAACCTTCGGCTGGCTGGAAGTTGTTTGCCTCGGGATAAGCCAACGCGGGCTCCTCCGTTCCCAAAGTGATGTTGAAATCATCATTACCATTAGCGCCAGTGGAGTTCGGGAACTGGCCAATAACTGGCCCTTCGGCGTACTGGAAGACATTTCCAACAACGATCACCTCTTGCGATTTACTGGCAACCTCAACCAGGCTGTCATCAAGATTCACGAATACGTTGTTCAAGGCTGTGGGACTTGCACCAGCAGTGATCAGCAGACCTGTCTCCTTGATCAGTTGGTCAACATCATCCTCAACAACACGGTCCGCGTCGACTGGTCCTGGAGGATCGCCATCGTCAATCGGGGTCAACTGCAATCCAGCTGCAACCGCCTCAGGACTGAGCTCTATCTTGGCAACATTTTCAATGAATACCCATTGCTCTGTCGAGCCAGAGGCTGCCGTGAAGATTTCTGCTCCCGCATTGCCTGATGGGATATGACCGAAGCCACCCGTGCTGTCATCTGTTGCAACAGGGCTGGCGACCAATCCCACGTTCGCACCAGAAGCTCCACCCAAAGCCTGGGCCGAACCTGGCAGGATAGCCCCCAATGGGCTTACCGCCGAATCGAAGTAAGTGGTGTAATCAATATTCGGCAGAATTGGCTGCAATCCAAACGGTGTACCAACAATTGCATTGATTTGCCCTTCAATCAACTTCATGACATCTGGAATGCGATCGTTGGTTGCATTGATGCCGCCAAACGTAAAGGTCACCCGATTGTCGGGACCAGCGCCCGAGATCTGAGGGAAGCCGTCTGGAATGTCCTCAATTTGCGTCACGGTGAAGGTGGTACCGTTAAGTGCCTGACCGGAGGCATTCGCTAGCGACATCACGAAAGAACGGGCCGCCAACGCTTCGAGGGTAATCCGGTAAGTACCCGTGCCGACGTCCGCCCCGGAAACACGGCCCGACAACGTTCTGGTATCGTAATTTTCATTGCCAGCCGAACTTACACCCACGTAGTAGATGCCTGCTTTGTCAGCAACGAAATCAATGAACGCATCTCTCTCATTCGTTGGGTCAGGCAGAAGATTTTGGTAATCAGTCGGGTCAGACGGATCAAGATAATCTGGCGCGATGTCATTTTCGCTGATCGTAACAAGCTCACCGGCTTGATCTTCGAAAGCCTGTGGAATACCGGCTTCATCGAATAACCTCATCACGGTGTCAGGACCGCCTGCGACGGTGTCAATATCAGCAATCAGACGATCACCTACATTGAGATAAACACGATAGAAATCGACATCGCCTGCTGATTGCAGATCTGCAGGGCCAGCATTGTCACCCAATGTCGTCAATACGGTATACGGCGCGCGATGGCTGCCGCCAACTCGAGTTTCAACTGCACCTGCTATGAATTCATTAGGTTCCAGATCAAGCAAGCCAAGACTGCTTGCCTGATGCGGGCCATCGAGTCCGTCCTCTTCGTATCCTTCTGGATACTGCGATGCCTGACCGTCATCACCATAGAAAGTGTTATTCACCACTTTGGCAAACGGCTGGGGTGCCTCATAGATCGGTGCTTGATAGGCCAG
>NZGD01000131.1 GCA_002690925.1 Rhodopirellula sp. | reverse complement strand
CCTGATGCTTTCTGCCCCATGTTTCCTTCCTCACGAGAAATGATATGCCCCGTGCACTGTGGACCCCGGTCCTGATTGCCAGTTTTACGCTGATTCTTTCCTCTGCCGCTCACAGTGAAAAACCGAATGTGGTCGTGATCATGGCGGATGACCTCGGTTACGGTGATCTGTCATGTTACGGAGCAACTTCACTTGAAACCCCCAACATCGATCGGCTCGCTGCTGGCGGATTGCGATTCACCAACGGATATTGCTCGGCATCCACCTGTACCCCGACTCGCTATTCGATGTTGACCGGCACCTATGCCTTTCGGGGTGAACGCACCGGTATCGCACCACCAACAGCTCCCGCAATCATCAAGCCCGGAACAGAGACGGTTGGCACCATGCTTCAGCGAGCCGGGTATACAACTGCCGTGATTGGAAAATGGCACTTGGGCCTTGGTGGCCCCGAAGGTCCAGACTGGAATGGCGACCTGAAGCCAGGCCCACTGGAAATTGGCTTTGATACGTGCTTCCTGTTACCCACCACCAATGACCGGGTACCCCAAGTCTATGTTCACGATCATCGGGTACCGAACCTCGATCCAAAAGATCCTTTGTGGGTTGGCAAGAAAAAACCCAGTCCTGATCATCCCACCGGTCAGACTCATCGCGACACACTGAAGATGGACTGGTCCCATGGCCACAATTCAACCATCCACAATGGCATCAGTCGAATCGGATTCTATACAGGTGGACATGCTGCCCGATTCCGCGACGAAGACCTCGCTGATAAGTGGGTCGAAAAATCGGTTGAGTTTATTGAGGACCATCAAAAAGAACCTTTCTTCCTTTTCTTCTCGTCACATGACATTCATGTTCCACGAATCCCACACGAACGTTTTCAGGGAAAAACCTCGCTAGGTTTTCGGGGTGATGCAATCGTCGAACTCGATTGGTGTGTCGGTGAATTGATGAAAACACTGGATCGCTTGAATCTAACGGAGAACACCTTGGTTGTATTCTGCAGTGACAACGGTCCAGTGATGGACGATGGCTACAAAGACGAAGCACTCGAGAAGGTTGGGAATCACCGCGCGGGTGGCCCATTCACAGGCGGAAAATACAGTATCTACGAAGGCGGCACACGCACTCCCTTCATCACATCATGGAAAGGACGCATTGCTCCGGGAACCAGTGACGAGGTGGTTTGCACCATCGACTTGGCAGCCAGTCTGGCTGCCTTGACCGATCAGAAACTTACTCCTGACGGATATCTCGATAGCTTCGACGTGATCGGTGCAATGCTAGGTGACAAAGACGCCAAAGGGCGTGATCATCTTGTACAGCAGGACAACGGCACCAACGGGACCTTGGCACTACGAAGCGGCAATTGGAAACTCCATCGTTACGGCAAGAACTTTGCACGTAACGTTGTCGTTGAGAAACAGTTGGCCAACACCAAGGTGCCAAAACTTCAGCTTTTCAACTTGGAAAAAGATCCTTCCGAAAAGAAGAACGTGATCACTCAACATCCTGAAGTTGCAGAACGACTGAAGAAACAGCTCGACGAAATCGTGCAATCAGGTCGCAGCCGCTCCTGAGCGATACGTTGACTGATAGATAGACGCAGTTCATGGCCATCAGAAGCTCCTGATGGCCGGCGGAATTGTGATCCGGAGTTTGGTGGGGAACCAACGCTCGATCATCCAGGCAAATAATCAAGGAATCACAGGAACGAGTGGTGTTTTGCCATCGTCTGGTGAAACGGGATACAAAGCTTGATGGGTTTCCAATCCTGACTTCAGTTTCCCGACCATCTCTCGCAATACCTCAGGCTCCTGATCCGCCAGGTTGGTTGATTCGAACGGATCTGATGCAAGATTGTAAAGCTGGTAGCGTCCACCCTCGGATCCCTTGGACGGTATGTAGTGATAAATCACTTTCCAGTCTCCGTCACGGAAAGTGGTGAAGTAATCGCTTCGATGAGGCGAATGCGGATAGTGCATCAGAAAAACTTCATCACGTGAATCGTCCGGCTCGGCAGTCAGCAGTTTCGACAGGTCAATGCCGTCAACGGCATGACCTTCGGGTGATGTAGCGCCCGTCACTCTCGCGATCGTGGGATACAAATCCTGCACAGCGGCGACTTGGGTTTGCAGACTTCCCGGTGGAATGACCAACTGTTTCTGATTCGCATTGTTCGCACTCTCTTTGGCCCATGCTGCAATGAAGGGAACTCGCATGCCACCTTCGTAGTGGGCACCTTTTTTGCCACGCAGTGGAGCAGCACAAGCTACCGCGTGCTGATGCCCCAGCGGAGCGTCGGAGCCATTGTCACCCAGAAAGAACACAAGTGTGTTTTCCGATACTCCCAAATCATCAAAGTGATCCAGCAAGTCACCAAGTGACTTGTCCATTCCTTCAATCAACGTGGCAAATGCCTGAGCATTTTTCGACTTTCCAGAATTCTTGTAGTGGTCAGCAAATCGCGGGTCCGAGTGAAATGGTGCATGGACAGCATAGTGCGACATGTACAAGTAAAATGGCTTTCGCTTCTGAACGGATTCCGAAACCCGTTTCTTGGCTTCAAGCGTGATCGCCTCCGTCAAAAACGTTTCCGAGCCATGGTATTTCTTCAAGTGAGGCACAGCGTGATGTGAACGCTTGGTGCCTTGGCCATAATTTTCTTCGCCATAATAACTACCGGGCGCACCAAACGATGCACCGCCCACATTCAGATCAAATCCGAGATTCAACGGTTCGGAGCCTTCTGAATCATCTGGGCCAAAGTGTCCTTTTCCCACATGGATCGTCTGATAGCCAGCTTTGCGTAACAACCTCGGCAGTGTCACATCGCTACTCGTCAACCCTTTCCAATTCCAACCAGGTGGACCATGGGGTCCGCGATTGTCATTTCGCGGATTGATCCAGTTCGTGGCATGATGCCTGGCTGCATTTTGCCCCGTCATGATCGAGATCCGCGTCGGCGAACAAACGCTCATCGCATAAAAGTTATTGAACCGCACGCCTTGGGCGGCCAATCGCTGCATATTGGGAGTTCGATAATAATCATTCAGCGGGTAACGCTTTGGCTGCCCTTTTTCATCAGTCAAGAATGGCACCGAGGTGTCCATCACCCCCATGTCGTCCACCAGAAAGACAACAATGTTGGGTGACGTCTGTGCAGCGTTGGCGACAGCCCCGCCATTCCGCAGCGTTAAAAAGACAAAGATAGTCAGGCTGGCAACCAGCAATGTTTTGATATTCATGCCAATATCATAACCCGCGTTATGTGATTCATGCTAATGCAGGTCGTGGACGAAATTCTCGACCCAACAATGATGAGCGAGCAGGTGTTGCAGATACGAGTAACAACGCAATGTAGGGATCCCACGACAGAACCTCCACATGTCAATGAACGGTCATGCGGTTTGCAATATCAACCACACGGCATCGAACATGGATTATTTTTTGGCAGGCATGCCAAGTGCTTCACGATAATCGATGCGCATTGACGGTGATTTCTCTGATTTTTCCTTCAGAAAATGTTCCATCCACCGGAGCATGCGAAGGTTATAGTCAAATTTTGCAGCGGCCTTGCGATTACCATGCCCTTCTCCCTCATATAGCACCAATCGAACGGGTGCTTGATTCAGGGTTTTGAGATGCCGATGAAATTCCAGTGACTGGGAAGGATGGACACGAGGATCTTCTTTTCCGTGCATGATCAATGTTGGCGTCTGGTTCTTTTCGATATGCCGAATCGGACTGCTTTCCAAAAAGTAATCCCAGTCGTCCCACAGATGTTTACGATGGTGAACCAGGAACATCTCATCCGGAATGTCGGTGGTGCCCACCTTCGAGACATTGTCACTGATCCCCACAAACATCACGCTGGCAGCAAAGCGATCAGAGTAGAAGGTCGAACACCAAGCCGACGCGTAACCACCATAGGAACCGCCAGTCACGCCCACCGTATCAGGATCGGTGATACCAGCAGCAATCAATTTGTCCACGCCAGCGATCAAGTCACTGAATTCCTTGCCAGCAGCATCGGATTGCCCCATCATCGAAAACTCAACACCACGGCCAGTACTACCTCGATAATTCGGATAGAACACGGCGAATCCTCTTCCAGCAGCGACTTGGCCGGGGCGGGAATAGCTGGTCAACCAGGCGTTGGACTCATGCGACTCGGGACCCCCGTGAACATACATGATGGTGGGATATACTTCGCCTGCCCGATAATTTAGCGGGTAAATCAAAATACCCTGCAATTCCAAGCCACCTTCTCCTTTCCACGTCACAACCGTCTGTCGTGCAAAGTTCTTTTCCTTAAGCCATGGATTCGTGTCGGTCATCCGTTGTGGCTTTGCATTGGCGTTAGCAGACACAAAGATTTCCGTTGGGAATGTCGCGGCACTACCCAGAAAGGCAAACGCTGTTTGATCCTCGGATGCCGTAAATTCTCTGAATACCGGATCTCCGTCACCACCGGGCCCAATCAGGTCGGTGGTTACTCCACCCAGATTCACAGTTCCAAATCTGGATGTCACCCCCTCCGCAGCCAGCCAGTACAAAGTGGAATCATCTTTCCACGAGATCGAGTGCACATGCGCTTTCAAACCGGGGATCAGATCTACTAATCCAGATTCTTCGTGCACAGGTGTGACCATCAAGCGGCCTTCCTCTGGATCATGAATATCGGCGGCCGAGACAATCGCGAGGTGTTCGCCATCAGGGCTCCAACTGACTTGGCCAAGCTTGCCGGGATTATTCAGTGAGCGAATGATTTCTCCAGACTCAACATTCACCACGAAAACGCGTTTCCGCATGTAGCTGTCGTCGACTGAGGGTGTGGGTGCGAGAATCACCATCAATTCCTCCCCATTGGGACTCCAGGAAGCTCCAATCGCCGATCCCTCCAGATCCAACATGCGCGGTTTGGTTTTCTTCGTATTCCGATCTACTTTTTCTACAAGATCCGATATCCAGACTCGAGTCGGCATCCAATCTTCTTCATAAATTTCCTGATCAAAACCATCTTCTTCGAGATCCTGAACTTCTTCCTCCTGCTCTTCCTTGGCGAGAAACACGACGTGCTTTCCATCACTGGCAATCTCGAAACCACCCATGGAGGTTGGCCCGCTAAGAACTCGTACTGATTCGCCTCCATCGATCGGAATCCGATACAGCGACTTGGTTTTATCCTTGGCTCGCTTGGATGTGTAATAGATCGATCTTCCATCAGGCGACCACTGGGGTGAACTGATCGAAACCTCACCAGTGATAAAAGGCCGACTCGAACCGGACTCACGATTCATCACATGCAGCTCAGACCACGCAGAGCCATCCTCATCCTTCAGCGGACGCCGCGGAACTGACTTCAAATACGCAACATGTTTACCGTCTGGTGACATTTCTGCCGCCGTCACGTACTCCAGATGGGCAATGTCCTTGGGTTCAATCAAATCATTGTTCTGCCCCAAAACAAGATTGGGGACCAACCATAGAAAAGCCACCCAACAGGCAGGACCCGTATGACAACGCAACATTTTCGAAACCTTATTCAAAGAACCAAAACACAAATCAGGCTGCGTAACGGAGCTGGCAGAATTGATAGAACCACAGTCTACCAAAGCTGAATAGATCGCACGCGACCGCTTAACCGATCTCGGAATCACCCCAACCCGAATCACACCTACTCCATGCCCACAAGACTCCGGAAAATCCAGTCAGTTTGAGCTGAAAATCGATGATGCCCTGCCCCACCCTGCGAGACGCTAGAATGTGCGGTCGTGCCCATTGCCCGTTATCTCAATTCCCATTGAAACGAGGTCAATCATGAGACTGTTGATTCCGACTGGACTCCTAGCTCTTCTAGCCGCATTTCCTGCCCTTGGCCAATTACCAGCGGGCAAGATATTGGATCCCTTGATTGAGAACCGTGACGTAATCGAAGTGTCACTTCAGAATCCAGGTCTCAACCGCGGCATTGTGGGTGTCATTGGCATCACAGCAGACAAGATCGATTCACTTTTTAAATTGTGCGAACGGGAAGGGCTGATCGTATTTGTGCAAACTGATGATCAGGGACTCGCAACAAGAATCCGAACTCGGGCGGATGCTGCCAAACTCCTCGGCCAACGACTGTTCGTCGAAACCGGGTCACCGAAACACATTCACCTCGGAAACAACGTCGCCGACCGGATCGTGGTCAGCGAAGACCTTGATCGAACAATTCCTGAAACGGAGGTCATGCGTGCGCTGCGGCCAGGCGGGATTGCCAAAATAGCCGGTCAGCAACGCATCAAACCGATTCCCTCTGGCACTGACGACTGGTCTCATCCTTATCACGGCCCTGACAACAATCCGCAATCTGATGATCAATTAGTCCGGGGAAACTTTCGTACCCAGTTCATTGGCTATCCCAAATTCAGCCCCATGCCGGAACAGACCGTCATTGCCGGTGGACGCATCTACAAAGCGATGGGGCACATCGCTCACAAAGCCAACCAGAATGCGATGCTCAATAAACTGCTTTGCATCAATGCCTATAACGGCATGATTTTGTGGCAACGAGATCTTTCGCCGGGGTTCATGCTGCACCGCAACACCATGGTGGCAACCGACGATGCGTTATACATGGGCGACCACGAATCATGCAAGATTTTTGAGGGTGCGACGGGCGTCCTGAGAGACGAAATCACAGTTGATCCCAAGATCAGTGATGGACCGGTTTGGAAATGGATGGCCATGCGAGATGGTGTCCTTTATGCACTCGTCGGCAACCCGGAAGTCAAAATCCAGACGCAACGGGCAATTCGACGGGGCCTTGGTCACTGGCCTTGGGGGATGTGGGACGGGCATGACTACAGCGACCCCCGCACCTCGTTTGGGTTCGGAAGAACACTGGTTGCTCTCAACCTGGACACCAAAGAGCAAATCTGGCAGTACCGGGATGAGGAATTTCTGGATGCTCGTGCGGTGTGCATGAACGACACTCTCATCTTTTGTTATTGCCCCGGCAAGTTTCTGGCAGCGATCGACCGCTACACGGGAAAGTTGGTGTGGAAAAACAGTGATAAGAATCTACTGGACGCCATCGATGGGCAGGAAAAAGCGCAGCACTATATCACTGGATATGCTACGACCTGCTACATCAAGTGTGACAACAACTTTCTGTTTTTCGCCGGTCCACAGCGCACACGGATGGTGGTCGCCTCTGCCGAAGATGGAAAACTGGCATGGACTCACCCGACCGGTAACCTGCAACTAGTACTACGAGACGACGGAATCTGGGCCGCGGGGCCACAAAAATCGGAAAATGGCATGAAGCTGGATTACGAGACAGGGAAAATTCTCGAAACCTTCCCTGCCCGCCGCGCTTGCACTCGCGCTACCGGATGTGCTGACAGCGTTTTTTATCGGGCAAGCGGGGGAACCGTTCGTGTTCTGACGGATACGAATACGGCTCAACATATCGATCCCATGCGTCCGCCTTGTCAGGATGGTGTACTGGTAGCGGGTGGGCATTTGTATTGGGGACCATGGATGTGCGGTTGCCAGTTATCTCTTTACGGTAACATCGCGCTGCGACCAGAAGGTGCTGATGAAATCAACGACACGACGTCGGAACCAGCACGACTGACTGGTGATCTAACGGTCGACGTGCCCTCTATTTATGCGAAGGCCAACGACTGGGTAAGCTTCCGAAGCAACAATGCCCGCAACGATCAAACAAAAAATTCTATTCCTGATAACGTATCGTTGAGCTGGTCAGTTGATCTGGCGGATCATGTGCTTCCAACAGCGCCGGTGACGGCTGGTGGGATGGTCTTCATTGCTGATCGCTCGGGCGCAGTGCGTGCCTTTCATCCAGACGGCACGACCGCATGGACCGCCTACACGGGCGGCCCCATCTATTACGCACCAACCGTTTCCAACGATCGCGTCTATGTGGGATCTGCTGATGGACGTGTCTATTCCATAGCAGCACAGGATGGTCGTTTTTTATGGTCATATCGTGTTGGCCCGAATCAGCGCCGGTTGCCAGTCTATGATCGCCTGATTTCGGCGTGGCCCGTCGCCGGTGGCGTCGTCGTCGAGGGTGATACAGTTTTTGCCGCTGCTGGAATCACTCATTACGACGGAACCCATGTGGTTGCCCTCGATGCCATCACTGGACACCTCAAGGTATCAAATCGGAATTCGGGCACGCTAGAACAGGAAGTCAACAACGGCATCAGCATGCAAGGCAACCTGACCATGGTGGATGGTGAACTGCGTTTCCTTGCGGGGGGTGTTTATGAAATCGCCCGGTACAATCCTGAGACGCTTGAATGCCTGAACACACCACGCAAACAGGTATCGTCACAATATCGAACCGCGTTCTATCCGTACTATCCTGATTACGGCAAGTATGTCTCACTGGACTACCAGTGCAGCGATGGCTGCTCATTGTCACACGATGCGAGCTATGAAGGCAGTCAGTTTGTCAATCTCGCCAGACAACCAGCTCTGCCACCAGGAACCCAAAAGCCCGTCAAAGAAGCGGCCCGCTGGGTGCGTCGGGGTGGCAAGGTGCCCAAAGCACTGTGGTCAGACAAAGCGAATCGGCGTTTCACCAGTTTCGCGGTCACCGATAAAACACTGTTGGCTACTGGCCATCCGGATAACCAACCGGATCAGAGTTTTCTGGTCGCCATCAATGCGACTGATGGAACGGACCGGTGGATTGCCCCCACTCCAGCTAACGCTGTCAAAGGAGGCACTACAGTCGATCCGAGTGGTCGAATCATCGTCGTTCTGGAAAACGGACAACTACTCTGCTTCGATGCAGTGCCATGATGAGTCCGTAATCACAAGCATTTTCATGAGTTTTGTATGGTCGGAAATGTGTGGTCCAGCATGAGCGATTCGAGCAATCCTGCGATTCCACTGCCCACCTCACAGCATGGAAATTGCCGTCAACCTGAAACTTTCGCCACCATCGCGGGTTAAAACCCTGCTGCACAGAAAAGCTCGCCTCAATCCTTTCCGGTGCCTGACCATGATCCGAACAGTATTCCTACTCATTCCTGTTCTCGCTTGCACCCTTTTGCCGACCTTGGCCCAGTCGCCTCGCGATTCACGTTCCCATGTTGGTAGTGGTCAGATTCCTCAACCCGGCACCATCCTGCCCACCGTGAGAACAGTTGATGAGCAGGGCCGTGATTTTTCTACGGCAAGTCTACGTGGCAGTTACACCGTCCTGGTATTTGGTTGCCTCACCTGACCCCCGTTTCTTCGTAATGTCCCCAGTTTGGAGACAGTCCAGCGCGACTATCAACCTCAAGGTGTGAAGTTCTATTACATCTACAAGGCACTCGCTCACCCCGAAAACAACGGATACATCACACCGTTCAGTATCAAGGAACGATTGATGCATGTTGAGGAAGCAAAACGGACTCTCGGTTCCAGGATTCCGTGGATTTGTGACAACATGGACAACGACTTGAAACATGCCTTGGGGAAT
>NZGD01000130.1 GCA_002690925.1 Rhodopirellula sp. | reverse complement strand
GTACACAGAGTGCACCGTATCGTCGACAATCAGCGCGTCTCAACGTCCCGCAGGAAGGTAAGCGACGATGGCTCGAAACGAACAACTCATCCGACAGCATAAATTGTTGCAACTACTCGAGTACTCACGATTTGGGCGCACGCTCGATGAGTTGCGTGCTGACTTGGTTGCCGATTTAGGGCTGTCAAATTTGCACGAGCGAACGGTGCGCAGGGACGTGGAGGCGTTGCAAGCGGCTGGCTTTGATATTCAAAATGACACCGTCGAAAGAGGCAAGGTTTATAAGCTCGGTCCCAACAACACCGGGGTGCATGAGATCGGAATTTCGGCTACCGAGTTAATCGCACTGTCGATTGGTCGTGAACTGTTGTATCCGTTGATCGGGACGCAATACTGGCGCGGTATTGAATCGTTCTGGAACAAGGTGCAGGAGTCTGTCCCTAACGGAGTGTTCGACCACTACGCGCGGTATCGTAAAACACTGCACGTGTTTGGGTCGCCGCAGAAGAGTTATGAGAAGCAGGAAGGTATGCTGAAGACCGTGCACCGCGCCATCCTTGAGCATCGAGTGGTTGAAATCGAGTATGAGTCGGTTGGGAAACCCGCATCGACAAGGCGGGTCGAACCCTATGGTTTGGCAGTCTATCAAAGCAGTATCTATGTGGTTGCCGCAGCACCTGAGGTCGAAGATCCCGCTGATCGGTTGAGGCACTGGAAGTTGGACCGCTTTCGGCATGCCACCGCCTTGGATGAATATTTTAAACCTGATCCGAATGTGGATCTCTCAGAGCATCTCGGTAAGTCGATTGGGATCTTTTCTGGCGAAGAGCCAACGCTCGTGCGAATCAGATTGGGACAACGAGCAGCCGCGTGGGTGCGTGAGGATCCATGGCATCCTGAACAAAAGTTGGAGGCACAAGAGGACGGGGTTGCAGTCCTGACTGTGCCAGTATCCCATCCCCGAGAAGTGCTTCCGAAGGTACTATCGCTGGGATCTGATGCGGAGGTTTTGGAGCCTGTTTCGTTTCGCGAAGCTGTTGCCGAGTCGGTACGTGAGATGGCGGCTGCTTACGGAAAAGCTTCGGTCTGATTGGGATGAGACCCCTGGGCATGTCTGTCGGAGAGACGCATCGGTTACGGACTCTGTATGAGCAGATGTTAATGAGCAGATGTTAAGGTGCGACGGCTGAGTTGCTGTGGGCGTGGTGACAGCCCTTGGGGTGCGTCAAGACGCGGGGCAAGTGCGAGCGTTAAACGGTACTGAGGTTTGTTCTGTTGCAGGGGCGTTCGTGTCGAGATTGGCACATTCATGGCCAAGATGGCTTCCAATAATCGGAAAAGAGACGCTGTTCACCCGAATTTTTCGACTTGGCTGTTCCGATGGTTCATGGAATCGTTAAATTAATGAGTAGGGTTTTCCAGGCTGTATCAGGTGTATCAGAACCATGTCCAATACTTCTTATCCCGTTGGTCGAAATAGTGGCCGACTACCAAGTTTGTTCGGGTCACTTGGGCTGGTGTTGATGTGGGGGTGGGTGATGAGCCCAGCTTTAAATGGTCAGGACTTTCGGGGGATGGCGGTTCGCGATGGCGAAGGTGAAAATACTGCTGTCTCGGCTGAGGCCCGACGGTTGGTGGAAGCATTGGGGGCGGACAGCTATGCAACCCGCTTGCAGGCTCGCGACAAGCTTCAGCGGATGGGGCTGGAGGCGATCGATGAATTGCGCCGAGCCACAACCAACTTGGATTCTGAAATTGCTCTGGCTGCAAAGTCCATTGTGGGCAGCTATTCGATCGTGTGGTTTACGGAGGATGATCCTGAAGTCGTCCGTGAAGTACTTGAAGGATATGGGGCGGAGTCTATTCCAGAGCGTCAGGCTCGGATATTGATGCTGGCTGAGATGCCCGAGCGTATTGGCTTGCCCGCGTTAGTGCGCATTGCCCGTTTTGAAGGCTCTACAGGTTTGAGTCGAAAAGCAACGATTGAGATCATGGAACAGGCAATCGATCCAGATCCTGCCAAGGGTAGGGCGAATGCAGCACTTATCAAGAAAGGGTTAGGATTGGCGGTGCGGCAGGCAACGGAGTGGCTTGGGGTTTATGCAGATGACCTTGCTGGTGGCCGGTACTCAGCAGATAAATGGCGCCGTTTGGTACGCAAACAGCGTGATGTGGTTGACTCGTTGTCTTCTGATGAGATTACCAGAGCCAGTGTATTGAGCTTGGTACGCATTTGTGCTGTCAGGGCCGCATCTATGGGCAATGAAGAAGAGGCCCTGCGTTTGGCAACTGAAAACATGGATCTCGTTCCTGCAGCTACGAATGATCTCATTGAAGCCAGTAACTGGGCGACCGATCATCAACTGTACCCGTTCGTTTTTGGACTCTACGCCAAAAATCGTCCGATGTTTGATCGGTCGGCGGTGCTTCTCTACGGTTATGCGTATGCATTGCAAGAAGCAGGTGAGGAACAGAAGGCGTCGCGGATCTCTGATCAGGCGTTCTCCCTAAGTCCTTTAGCCAAGTCCGATGGTGCAATTGAAGCAATGCAGCCCAGGGCACTGGAAGAGCTTGCCAAGTTGCGTCGGGAAATAGCAGAAAACTTGCGTAAACGAGGGATGTTCGAATGGGCTGCACGTGAATACAGGCAAATCGTTGATGCGCTGCCGATAACGGACCTGAATTCACTGGCTTGCCGTATTCCGCTTTCTGAAATGTATGGTGAATTGGAGCAACATCAGGATGTCATTGACTTGATTGCTCCGGTCATTGATCGAATGGCGAAGGATGCTGAGTTTAGGGCAAGGGTAAACGCTGACTTCAATACCGGAGCGCGTGTCCAAGGTTGGCCTGCCCGACTTGAGTACCATTCAGCATTGCGTGATCTTGAACTGCTTGAACTCGCCAAGAAGGTGAATGGCGAAGCCGAGCGGGAGGTCAGTCTTGAGAAAGCACGAAAAAGGTTGATGGCCGGGTATCTCGCCAATACTCGGGATATCGATATCCTGATCAAAATGTATGGAATCGAAGGCGATGCGGAGTGGAGGAACGCGATTAAGATTCAGCTCGATAGGGCGAAAAGTAATGGTCTCCTGGAGGTAAAGAGATGGGAAGCACGGGTTTCGCAAGGAAGGGCAGACTTGCAGACGGAGAAGAGTTTCGCTCAGGCGCTGAATAATTACGCGTGGCTGGTTTGCAACACGGAGGGTGATCTTAAGCAGGCATTGAAATACAGTCTTCGTTCAGTCCAGATTCTTGAAGATAGCGCAAGGCTTGATACATGCGGAAGGTGCTACTTTGCAGTTGGTGATTTTGATAATGCCATTCGTGTGCAGAAGCGGGCGCTCGAGCTTGAGCCTCACTCTCCACCCTTGAAGCGACAACTGCTGGAGTTTCAAAAAGCGAAGGAGAAAGCTGATGCTGCCGCGGAGGATACCAAGGCGAACTGATGGTCTTTTGAAAACCTCGCCTTTTCGAATGAAACTGAGTAAGACAAGATGAGCCAACAGCGTTTTAGTTTGTGGAGCGTGCTGGTGGTGGCTATCTGGTCATCTGTGGACATGCCGGTTGCGATCGCTCAGGATTGGCCGGTATGGCGTGGGCCCACCTTGGACGGTCACGCACCTCAAAGAGCAGCGGCAACTGTGCCTGTGGTATGGTCTGAGAATCAAAACGTGGCTTGGCGGGCAACTGTGCCTGGCAAAGGGCACGCCTCACCGATTGTTGTGGGGGGAGGAATCTTCTTGCTGACTCACGAAGAGCAGAGTAAGACAATCTGTCTGCTGAAATACAATGCCTCCGATGGCACACCGATGGGAAAGTGGGTGCTGCACCGAGGGGTTGTTCCACCACCGTATTTACACAAGAAAAACACAATTGCTTCGAGCACGCCGTCGAGTGATGGCAAGGTTGTGTTTGTGGTTGCACAGGTGGGCGGTGCGATTCACGCCTCGGCTGTTTCTGTTGAGGGCAAGTTGCTGTGGCAGCGGGTGGTAGCACCCTATCGCGCAGGCGAGGGTTGGTTCGGCTACGGTGCCTCGCCCTTGTTGGTTGGAAATGCCTTGATCGTTCCAGTAGAAACAGATAACAGAGAAGGTGGGCTGTTTGCGTTGAACAAGCTCAATGGTCGCTCGTTATGGCGTGCGATACGCCCGCAAGTGACTGGCTACTCGTCGCCTATTTTGGCAAGAATCGCGGGGCGTCCGCAGATTCTGATCAGTGGTGGTTACCAAGTGGCCGCTTATCAACCGCAGGATGGACGGTTGCTTTGGCAGGTGGAGGCAACCAGCCGGACCACATGTGGGACCATGGTTTGGAAGAACGATATGGTGTTTGCAAGTGGTGGCTTTCCTGAGTCTGGTACCTATGGAGTCCAGGTGAATCAGCAGGGTGCAAAAGTGGTGTGGCAGAATCGCATTAAGTGTTATGAGCAGTCGATGGTGGTTGCGGGCGATTATTTATACGGCTTTGCTGATAATGGAATTGCATTCTGCTGGCGGTGTTCTGATGGACAGGAGATGTGGAGGCAGCGACTCGGTGGCCCTGTCAGCGCCTCGCCCTTGCTGGTAGGTGATCGAATTTATGCTTCCAACGAACGTGGAGTCACCTTTGTTTTTCGTGCTTCGCCGCAGGGTTTCCAGTTGTTGGGAGAAAATGTTCTCGGGGATAGTTCCTTTGCGTCTCCCGTCTATGCAGATGGTAAATTGTTTTTGCGTCACGCCTCCTATAAGAATGGTGTCAGGCAGGAATTTCTTGTCGCCATCTCTGAAAAAGAGAAATAATGTCGTTCGCGTCGGACTTGTGCCAAAGTTCGATAATGTTGCGGCAAGAGATAATATGTGCCTGCTGCACTCTATCCGTAGTAAAAACGGTATAACTTCTTTACTCGATAACCGGTGGCCTCTCGGCCACCAAGAGAGAGCTAGATCGCTGAGTTGACTCTGAGCGTGCCGTGTACATTGGTGGACGAATCATGGGCGGTTTTTTGGTGAATTTTTTGATTGCCGGTATGCCGTCGGTAAGTTCAGCTGCTGTTTCCACATTCCTCTTTAATGGCATTGTGTCTGTATGAAACCTGTTGTCCAAATATCGCTTGATTTAACTACGATTGAAGAGGCGCTGCAGACTGCCGAGCTGGCAATTCGAGCAGGGGTGGATTGGCTGGAAGCAGGGACGCCTCTGATTTTGGCCGAGGGCTTACATGGCGTAAAGCGGCTCCGAGACCGTTTTCCCGATGTACCGATCGTTGCGGACTTGAAAACAATGGATGGGGGATACCTCGAAGCGGAAATGATGGCAAAGGCTGGGGCGACCCATGTCGTGGTGATGGCCCAGGCTCACGAGGAGACGATCAAGTGCGTTGTCAAAGCGGGCAGCGATTATGGAATTGGCGTGATGGGTGACAACTTGGGTTACACCACAATGGTTGATGGAGCAAAGCGTTTACAGGATTTAGGCTGCGGCTACATTGTGCACCACATTGGTTACGATGAACGCCGTGGCATCGCTGCTCGTGGTGAACGGATGCCAAGTCCATTGGATGACCTAAGAGCTGTTGTAGACGCAGTGGATGTTCCTGTGCAGGCGGTGGGTGGGCTCTCAATCGAGCAGGCCATTGAATGTCCGCGTTATGGAGCACCGTTAGTCGTGTTGGGTGCGCCACTGACGATTGATGCAGACGCTTTCAAGACCGCTGACGGTGATCTTGAAAGTTCACTAAGATTGATCTGTGAGCAAGTGCACGCACAGAAACAGTCGAATTGATCTAAAAAACAGTGAAGGTTTCAGGGCCGCCAGACTTTGGCTCGTTCTTCACTTTCTTATTGTGCCTACATGGGCCAAGGTAAAGAGAGAATACCTCGTGAATCATTCAGCTGCTGTTGTAAATTTTGCTCCCGAACCGGGAAGCGTCGAGGTCCGTGAATTTCCCAAGCCGGCGATCGGGCCTGATGATGTTTTAGTCGAAGTAGCCGCGGTGGGCGTTTGTGGCAGTGATTTGCATCAGTGGAGTGCATCCCACAGTTGGCCGGTGAATTATCCCGTGGTCTTGGGACACGAGTTTGCCGGAACGGTAGTGGAGGTCGGAGCGGGGGTCACAAACTGGAAAGAAGGCGATCAGATTGCCAGTGAGACAGCGGCAGTGATTGATCCAGACAATCCTATGTCCCGCCGAGGTCTTTATAATCTCGACCCCACGCGAAAGGGATTCGGTTATGGTGTTGATGGTGCGATGACGCAGTACACTCGTGTACCCGCACGCTGTTTGCACAAGGTCCCTGTCGGGTTACCGCTTGATCACGCGGCACTCACGGAACCTTGTTGTGTTGCCTATAATTCCGTCGTCGAAAATACGAGAATAAATCCCGGTGATCGAGTGCTTGTGATTGGTCCAGGGACTATTGGAATTCTCTGTGCTGCGATCGCAAAGTTGCGTGGTGGCGATGTCGCTGTGCTTGGTCTTGAAACAGACCAGAAACGGTTTCGCGTTGCTGAGGAGTATGGTTGCACAACGTTAACCCAGGCTGAAGCGTGGTGTCTTGAACGTGATGGGTTGGGTGCCGATGTGGTGATCGATGCAGCAGGAGTCTCGCAAACACTCAAGTTGGCAATCGAACTGGTGCGGCCCGCAGGCTGGATTACAAAAGTGGGGTGGGGCCCAAAACCGCTTGGATTTTCTATCGATCCGCTTGTCCAGAAGAATGTGACTTTGCAGGGGAGTTTTAGTCACCACTGGACCATTTGGGAGCGTGTGCTTGCGTTACTTGCTAGCGATCAGCTTGATGTCAAACCCATCATTGGCGGTTGCTGGGGATTAGCTGATTGGCATGAAAGTTTTGAGCAGATGCATGCCGGACAAATCGTGAAGGCAATCTTGAAGCCTGGTCTCTAAATGCATGGGTGGGCTAACAAGCTCCAGGGTAACGGGGCAGCCCAAAGGCAAAGACCATACGATGTAAGTGAACAGTCAACTGTATGGTCAGAGGAGTTCGCACCACTGACTCACGTATGAAGATACCGCTTGGGTGATCCAAGGGGGACGATGTTGCGAGGTTTAATGCAGTGGCTCCGGCCACGTTCTGAGTGAGGCAGGTGTTTCACTCAATTACAAATTACTGACGATTCCTTTTTAACAGTGTTGCGCCGACCATGCCGAAACTTGCTGCTTTTCCAAAACTGTACATGCAGGCGTTGTGTAAAGACGGAACCATGAGTCTGGCCGAATGGATCGATCTGGCGGCTGAATTGCCAATTGATGGATTGGAATGGTATGCGGGCTTTCTTGAGATGCAGGATCAGAGCAATTGGAAGTCAATTCGTGGGAAGGTCGAGGAGCGAGGACTTGTCGTTCCAATGATGTGCTGCTCTCCCGATTTCACTCATCCAGATGCCAGTTTTCGCGCTGAACAGATCGAAAAAGAAAAGTTTTGGATCGATATGACCACGGCAATGGGAGGTCAGTTCTGTCGGGTCCTCTCTGGGCAGCGGCGTCCTGAGGTGGATCGTCAGGATGGGATCCAATTCGCTGCAGAGTGCATTGACATCTGTGCTGCTTATGCTCAAAAGCGTGGTGTGACATTGATCATCGAGAACCACTACAAGGATGATTTCTGGACCTACCCAGAGTTTGCGCAAATGATGGATGTTTTTTGCGAACTTGTTGCTGCAGTGAAGGCCGCAAACTTCGGTGTCAATTACGATCCTAGCAATACAATTTTGGCAGGAGAGGATCCGTTGGAATTGTTGCGTCGTGTCTCCTCAAAGGTTGTTACCATGCACGCAAGTGACCGTTTTCTCGTGGAGGGAACCATTGAAGATCTGCGAAATGAAGAGGGTGGTGTCGAGGGATATGCGAAGCGTTTGAGTCACGGTGAAGTGGGCAAAGGACTTAACGACTACGATGCCATCTTCTCTGAACTAAAAAGAGTCGGTTTTGACGACAATTGGATCAGCATTGAAGATGGTGTTGAGGGAATGGATCAGCTCGCAAGAAGTGCGGAGTTTTTGCAACGTAAAATTCAGGAGCATTGGATCTGTTAACCGCCTGGATTTTCTGATCGCTCGTAATTCTTCTCGCTACTCGTTTGTATGATGTCGACAGTGTTGCTCACGGATATTGGGGTGTCACGGATATTGGCTTGTCACGCTGCATGGTTTGACGGGGAGTGTTTAGCCTTGCCTGCAGGTTTTGATCAGGTTAGATAACTCGGATGGTGTCGTCGGTAGTGGTTTCGCCATTCAAGACATCCTTTTCCACCTACTGAAAAATCACGGCACACCTGGGGGCGGTGTTCATGGTGCTTGCAACAGCGGCGTGCCGCGTCGTACCAAACACAGGGACCGTCCAGTTCACCATTCGCTGGTGGTTGATAGTTTTCAATATAAAGCAGTAATTCCTGTTTGAGAGAGTCGGGCATGTTCGCCCATGACTGTTCATCTTGCAGGGGCGCTGTCTGATTTGTGCTTGAGGCGGAAGTGGTGACATAGCTCGGGTAACCCATATGCAAGCAGCAGATTCCACATGAATCGCAGTCAGGAATGGTCGGAAGCTCGTTCGTGGATGTGGATTTGCTTTTCATGACTGTGGGAACTCTTTTACTCGCTTTCGAGGTCTTTGTTTTGACGCACCTGCATCACCTTTTGGTCATTTGAGGTTTGTGCGGGATAGCGTTGCAGTGCGGGGCTGTTCAAGCAACCCGCACAGTGCCGAATCATGGAACATTCGCGTGCTACCTTGGAAAGCTTCGCAAAAGCCCGTGCTGAGCGTTTGGAACGCTGCTTGCGAGGCACCCGCTTTCAGTGATGTCGGCTTTGTGATTAGGTAAAGCAAGCCGCAGGCATGGCCGCCGTAGGATCAATAAAAGCGTTTCGTTTTGTTTTCGGTGCATTGTGGTAAACTACTCAGATTCGGGTAGGCAAGTTATCAAAGACGAAAGAGGGGCAGAGCTGATGAGCAGGCTATTGTTGATATCCTATGTTGTGGTGTTCCCATTTTTGGCGGCATCGGCTGAGAATTCCGAGACGCAACAATCTGTGCAGAGGATGAGCGATGATAAGAATGGCTTGCAGTATCTTCTTTACTTGCCTGATAACTACGCTACACAGGCGCGGTGGCCGCTAGTGCTTTTTTTACACGGCTCCGGAGAACGCGGTGATGCAATTGATCAAGTAAAGAAGCATGGGCCGCCAAAGTTGGTGGCTGCAGGTAAGCGATTCCCGTTCATTTTGGTATCGCCACAATGCCCCCGTAATCAAAGGTGGGATGTAATACAGCTGGACGCTCTGCTGAACCAGCTTGAGGCGAAGTATCGGGTTGATGGGAATCGGATTTATGTTACCGGTTTAAGTATGGGGGCTACGGGGACGTGGGCAATGATTGCTGCTGCTCCAAACCGATTTGCTGCGATTGCGCCAATTTGTGGCAGGGGTAATCCGGGGACAGCCAAGTCATTCGCCACTACCCCGACCTGGGTCTTTCACGGCGCCCAGGACCCGACTGTACCAATCAGAGAATCGCAGCGGATGGTTGAGGCTCTCAAAGCTGCCGGGGGTCAACCGAGATTTACGGTCTATCCGAATGCCAAACATGATTCATGGACAGCAGCCTACGGCACTGCGGAGTTTTACGATTGGCTCTTAAGCCAAGAGCGAAAGTGACAGTCTCAGGCTTCGCTCGATCAGTCCTTTTCTCGGTGTAATTGCTAGCGATTTGGTAAGGGAGCAGTCGTTGCTTGATCGATTAAATCACCCAATTCGTAAGGTGTCAGGATTTCAAGGCCCGTGCGAAAATCCGCGCGGTATCCTGTCACCAGTTCCACCTTATTCTCGAGTTGTCGGATTGGACTCAAATCCGCTGAAGGTAGCAGCCAAGCTTTGATTTCCCCATGCTCATTGCAAGAAAAAACCGAGCCTGAATCCTGGGACACCGAGAAGCGTGTGATCTCTGAATTGTGCTGCAATGGGTTCCCCAGTGATTGGCCATCGACGGTGTCCCAAAGGCGTATTTGTTCTTCATTGGACGTCAGCAGTATTTTCCCATCGGCGGTATATTTGACGAAGACTCTTCCCAGCCCTACCTGCATGGTGACCGGTGTGTCGAGTTGATCCAAATGCCACAGTCGGGCGATTCCGTCTCTCGACCCAGTCGCAATGCTTTTTCCATCTGGTGCGAATGTAATACTGACGATTCCACCATGATGTTGCAGAGGTGGTCCAATGGGCTCGCCGGTTTGCACATTCAGTACGGTTGCAGTGTGGTCACGACTCCCGGTCGCAATGAACTTGCCGTCCGGTGAAAAGGCACAGGCGTCCACATAGTCTTTGTGAACTACTTCTGTTCCGGTGGGGTTCCCTGATTCGGCATCCCACAAAATGGCAGTTCCATCTCTTGAGGCTGAAAGAATTTGGGTTCCATCAGCAGAGAATACCGCGCTCAATAGAGAGCGGCTTTGCCTGAGGGTGTAAAGCAGTTTACCCTTCGTGGTTTCAAATACGAATGCTTCATTCCCATCATGCACAACAAGTAGCTTGGTTCCGTCTGGACTGAATTGGAGTGACAGCAAAGAGCTTGTCGATGAACCTTTCTTGTTAAATGGTGTGCATTTGACAGAGGGGCTCGGTGCGTCGCTCTGCTTGATTGGTGATGTTTGATCATGGATGTAATGAATGCTCGTGCTGGAGCTTTCATCACCAACGGCAATCATTTTGTGGTCAGCGCTGATCGTAAGGCAGGTTATCTCTCTACCATGGTCAACGATTACAGGGTGTGGCTTGTGGGTCTGCGTTTCAATGGCTCTGACCAAGCCATCTGGTCCACCCGTGATTAAGAGCGAACCGTTAGGGCTAATCGCGAACGTGTTGCTGATAGCATCGGTTGTCAACTTGGTCGCGTGTTGCGGCTTGGAATTGAACTGCCATTGTCGGATCATTCGGTCACCACTGACGGTCAGAATGCAATCGCCTGGCATGAAAAACGATGTCTCAACGATGTAGCTGTGTGGCATCGGTGGACAAATGGCTTCTCCTGTATGTGTATCCCACACACAAGTTGTGTGGTCTGCGCTCGAAGTGACAAGTAAGGTGTCGTCCTCGTTGAATTCGATCGCACGTATGGTATTCTTGTGTTTCATCGTATGCCCCACCGGTGTG
>NZGD01000129.1 GCA_002690925.1 Rhodopirellula sp. | reverse complement strand
GTCGCTGTTGGCGGCCACGGCGATACTCGCCACCGGGTGTGTGCCGGTTCGCCACAACCTGCCACCCGAACAACAGCTTATGGAGCCAGGACCCGGTGTCGGTGGCCCAGGACCCGGTGTGCTTGGTGCGCCCTCGGTCGCCCCAGGAATGATGGGGGGCCCGATGATGGGCAGCCCGATGATGGCCCCGCCAATGATGCCTGCACCAACGCCAGCGGCTCCACCTGCCGCCCCTACACCCGACACTTCGGCAGCGTCTGCTGTCGGCGACATTGACCTCGTCAATTACGCAGTGAGTGCTCCAGGAGGCGGTGTCGGTATGAATATTCCTCCCGGCGGCGGTATTCTGCCCTCTGCGGGAATGTTGCCTGCTGTACCACCAACTTTGCAAGTAACTTTGGCCCAGCCCGAGGGAATGCAGGTTCGGTATGACGCCACTGGAAGGGGAGGCTTCGATAGCGAGCCGCTCGTCGTGCCAGCTCGGCAGAACTTTCCGCAGGGTGGTCTTTATCGCCTGAAACTCACGAACATTCCTGCTCGCGAGGGTGTTGAGCTGTATCCTACTGTTGAGCTGGCTTACGCCAATCCACGCACCGGTGCTTACCTTGCTCACAACTCAGTTCCGCTTCAGTTCACTGAGGAAGACTTTGACCAAGTACTGACTGGTAACTTTGTCACGAAAGTCATCTATCTTCCGGATCCTGACTTCCAAGGTCCAGCTTTGGCCGGCATTGATACGCTGGTGAGCACTCGGCTTGATCCAGGCATCGACCCGATCGTCGAAGCTGATCGCCGCGGTTCGATTCTTGCGATCATCCGTCTTGGAGACAAAGACATCGAGATGAGTGGATCAAATGAGCTGATGTCGACTGGTGGAGCAGTGCGAGCACCGCTTGCCGGACTGCCTGCAGCTTTCGCACCGGCTATGACAGAAGGTTGTGGTAACTGCCCTGGAAACGGAGCTGCCATGCCACCTGCACTGCCAGGAATGATTTCCGGCGTGACGACACCTCAGTACGGCATGCCAATGTCCGGCACACCGATCGGCTTGCCAGGACCACCGCACCTT
Organism: Rhodopirellula sp.; assembly: GCA_002690925.1. Lineage (GTDB taxonomy): Bacteria > Planctomycetota > Planctomycetia > Pirellulales > Pirellulaceae > Rubripirellula. Next base: position 10,843 of record NZGD01000129.1, on the reverse strand, counting down.
CCTCTCGGACAGCCAGCGGGTTTGAAGAAACACGTCATGCGTAACCACACTTCCGTCAACATCCCAAGACCGGTTGATAAAGTGAAAATGAATGTTCGTATGCAACCCGGGATGAGCTATCCGAATCCTGTCAGCCGAGTTCGGATAACCGAACAGAATATCCATTCGGGTGTTCCTGCGGGACGCGGTGTGTATCAGCAAGGAAGTCAGCGAGTTGGTCCAAATTTCCCACCCCAGTAGCTGCAGGGTGAGTTGAGACGAATGCGAAACGCGGTGCGGATTGATCCAGTCTCACCGCGTTTCTTTTAGTTCCCTTGTTTGTATCGGTTGTATCTTTATCAGCCAATTGACCTCCCCTGGGTTTAACAGTGATGGCTTACGGAAACGCCTGGTCGCTGGGTTTTGCTTGCTGTATCACCGCTCTGTTGGTGATGCCTCATGATGCCAATGCCGCCGATCCATCTGATTATCTTGGTACGACAGGCCGACATCGTCTGCTGACGGGTGATATGCCGCCCGGATACGTCGGGCAGGCACGGCTCGCTGGACGCGGGTTTGTTAATGGTTACTTTCAACCTGTTGCATTGACAGGCCCTCAGGGGACGCGTTTCTCGCTGACCAGGGATGGTGGATACTCCGAAGGGTCTGAACTACTGCAGGCAGGACTACTGGTTGGAACCGTCTATCGATTTCAAATCACGCGCATCCCGATGATGGAAGGTGCGGAGCTTTACCCCACGATTGAAGTGATCGACAGGACATATCCACCGCCAGGGCTCGCGACACGCTACCCCATCGTGATACACCTCGACCAGGAAGATCTTGAGTCTGCTCTTGCGGGCAAAATGGTGACGAGGGTCATTTATCTTGAGGATCCTGAGACTGCTGTACCCATGCAGCAGACGCCGGTCACGAATCGTCCTGTTGACATTGCTGAATACCAAGATGCCTTGGAGGTCGCAGATCGGCTCGGAAGACCTGTGGCGATCGTTCGGATTGGCTCTCTGGCGCCCCCGCGAACACCAGCGCTAATGCCTGGTTTCTTCTTTGGATTCCCACCATGGAGTCCCATGAAATCGGTGGGCCGAAATGCCGAGCCCAGCAGCCCACCAACTGCGGTCTCTGGTCCCGCCAACGTGCAACAGCAGCAGTTCCCTGCTCCGGCGCTGGATGTTGGTCCAACCGTGACTGTCACGGATCAGCCCCTTTTTAAATAATCCAACGCTCGCCCTTCATGAGATGACGATGCAATCTTTCAAAAATATGATGCTTGGTGGCATGGTTGCGATCCTGAGTACAGGTTGTGCGTTTTCACCGCCCAGATCTGAGCCGCCGCCAGGTGCAATTGGACGTGCGAACCCAATGTCTCAGCCAGCAGGGCAAGCCCCACAATGGCGTGGGCAACCCATGAGCGGGCAACCCATGAGCGGGCCGGGTTATTCTGGGTATCGCCCGCAACAAGCCTACCCACCGCAAGCAGGTTTTCGTTCCGGTGGGGCTTATCCCTCAAATCAGCCGATACCGGACCGACAGGCGCTTGCCCATGCTGTCGCACAAACTGGTTTTTCCTCACCCGCATCTCATCAGTCAGGCAGCGCGACTTGCGCTTGTGGTATGCAGCACGGAGCAGCATCGGCCGTTCCTCAGGTACAGACGTGTAGTTGCAATCGGTTCGGTGGCTGCCAACTTTGTAACCCATCTCCCTACGGATACATGATGCACCCAAGGGGGCCAAGCAATGCTTATGGTATCGATCCGCAAGAGTTTATCTGTGACGGTGGTGATAATCCGCCCAATGTAGCGGTGCGTCGCGATGATTCGCTGACAGGACTTCAGCCCGAGGATACTGTTGTCCATTACACGACCGCGGCTGGCGAGGTCGAGGTTGAGGCCAGCAACAAGGTTTGTTTATATGCGCCGCGTTTTCTTTCCGTTCGAAAAATTACCGGAGCGTTGGCTGGCGGGCGTGCGATTGGTGCAGCTCAGTTCGATAAGCCTCTGGGTACCAGTCGGCTGGACCAGCCCTTGCCTCGCCTGACCATGACTGAAAGCGTCGAGCTTGCTCATGCCGATGTCGCGAGAAAAATCGATGCCATGCGAGAGCGCGTCCGGGGTGTTCCCGTAGATTCAGTATTGCAGTTGGAGCAAGCCAGCGATGTGATGGCCGCGCTTGTCGGTCTGACAATCGACCAACTCAATCAGTTGCAGGATGATGAGAAGGCGGTGCTGGAACAGTTCTCACTGGCAGCTATCTCCTGGGCATTGGATGAATGTGTTGAGGCTACAATCGAAGACTTGAAAACGCCTTCCTTGGTGCGAGATGAGTCCTTGCAAGGCTTGACGATTTATGAGTTTCCAGAGGCAGGTAGGCTGCGAATCCACAAAATGGCTGATCGCACAGATGCAAAGCCGGGTGAAATCGTGAACTTTGCGATTCGCGTCGAAAATGTTGGTGATGCCCCTGTTGATCGAGTCGTGCTCACCGATAACCTCATCACTCGCCTGGAGTATGTGGAAGGCAGCGCTACTTGTAGTGCTGGGGCAGAGTTTCTTCCTGTAAAGAATGATGGTCAGTCACTTCGCTTGCAGTGGAAGTTGACCGATGTTCTTCGCGTCGGAGAGAGTGCCACCATCCGCTTCAAATGCAAGGTTCGCTAATTTAGCGGTTGCCAAAGGCGACTCGTGCTCTGGGTATTTCATGTTGCGGATCACACGTTGGCAGAATGAAGCAAGGCTCGGAAGACCTGACTTGCTCGATTTTGTAATTTGCGATCGCGGCGTCTGATGGGATACGGAAACCATCGCTCGTTCAGTGATGTGGGCGTGCAGTCCGTCACGCGGACTTTCTACGGAAAACCAGTCTCTGCGAAAAGTGTTGTGCATCTGGTGCTCAGACTGATGCGGTCACGCGTTGTTGCTTGTCCATGCTAGCGGTAAATCGTTGGAGCGTCAGTAGATAACCCTGTCAGAAAGGGCCATGCTTGTCCCCTTCCCTGCGTTTCAGCCACAACCATTACCCCCATTAGTTTCTTGTATATCTCTCCAAAATCATCGAGTACTGGCGATGTGAAGGGTAAGGGGAAACGCTTGTCCAAGTTCTCCCGAGTAAAAGTTGGAGCCCTGGGCTATTCAAGTTCAGGGAGGTTAAGGGGTGAACGCAACGGTCAGCCGAGAAAATGGTTTGTGGTTTTGGTGGTCTCTTTTGCAGTCGTTTTATTGATCGGCGCGTGTAGCGTGATTGGGGGCGCGCTGCTGATGCCCGTAATCTTCAATATGTCCAACGAAGCACGAAAACAGCAGGTGATTCGACAAATGGAGAAGATTGGCAGTGCATTGAACGCTTATCACGTGGCACATGGCAACTATCCCGTATCCTGCACAAAGGTCCGGGACGGCCGAAATGGCTGCAGTTGGCGGGTGGTGATTGCTTCGTATTTGCAGGGGGTGGATTTATCCACTCTTCCAGAATCGTCTCAAACTTGGGATTCACCGGATAACTTGAAGTTGGGGCTTGCCGTACCTACCGTGTTCGTTTCGCCTCTAGTCGCGGCCCCGCCCACAAAAACCGAAACACACGTTTTCGCAGTCGTGCACCCGCAAAGCCCAATCTGTCACCCTGACCGCGAGAAGAAACCTGCTCCGGCAGGCGATGCTTCAGTCGGTCACGCGCAGAAGACCATACTTGCTGTCTATTTGCCCAATCACACCGCTCACTGGGCTGCACCTGTAGACATGACGCTAAAACGACTGCAAGATGAAGTTGAAAATATTACACCTGAGAGCCCCGTTTTTTTTCTTTTCACCGATGGTAGCGTCGTCACCCTCGAAAAACCTTTGGAGCCGTTTGTTTTTGATGAAATTGTCAACGGACTTAGTAATTCACGCTGACAATTAAATTGAATGCACCGGTCAACCGTGACGAAGTAACGGACCAATGGAGCCACTCATGCGATGGAATCCAATGCAGAGCATCTTCGCGAGCAGGTTGTGGATTTGTTGGTTGGCTGGTTGCGTTTGGCTGTCGATTGGCTGTCGGGAAAGCTACCGTCAGGATTTGGACTATTCATACGGGGTCGAGCAAACATGGCCCATCGATGAGATTCCTGATGGTGAGTTTGTTCAGTTTGAATCTGTTTTTTGGGAACCAGATGACACGACCTCTCTACGTAAGCTGATTTCGAGTGAAGCGATCGCTTCGGGACGTGATGTGCTTGAAATTGGAACGGGAACCGGATTGATTTCGGTGCTTTGCTTGGTAAATTCCGCAAAGTCAGTTGTGGCAACGGATATCAATCCCGCTGCTGTTGCTAATGCGGCCTACAACGCTGCGATGCTCTGCCCAGATCAGACACTGGATGTCCGCGAGGTTAAGCGAGAGAGTCCGGGGGCGTTTGCGGTAATCAATTCCGATGAAAAATTTGATCTCGTGATCTCAAATCCACCCTGGGAAAATGGTGTCGTGTCCAAACTTGGCGATCATGCATTCTATGATCCAGGTTTTCGTTTGATGGATACGTTGCTTGACGGTCTTCCTCTGCATCTCAAACCTGGTGGACGTTGCTTATTGGCCTACGGCAATGTGCCAGCGATTCGACGCCTGATTTCCGAATCAGAAAAACGCGGTTTTACCGTGAAAGTACTGGATGATCGGGATCTGGATTCGCTAACCGAAAACTTTCTGCCAGGGATGCTATTGGAGGTTCGTCCCAACACGGTTCCGCAAAAGGTTCAGGATGGTCATTTCAAGCCATCCAACGAAGTCAATCCAGAACTGGGGCCGGTTGAGGACAGCAGGTCCGCACCAGAGGAGCCGAGCTCGAAGAACGACCCCACAACTGACCTAACGTCTTCCCCAAATCGTACTCTGCGAAAGTGAAGACGTAAGAGTCATTCCGGAGACGTTAAACGAGTACCGCTGCCATCACTACCAGATCTGTTTCTCAGGGTAGTGGATGTAACCCCATGTTGGGTGCCGCTTGAACGTTTTTAGTGCTTGATTGAGCATGGGAGTGCTTGGAGATCCCCATATTTACGGGCCGAGCTAGGCATTTGTATCGCTGTCTTTCAACGTTTCTCAAGTCGCTTTTTTTCAATTCGCTAGTGAGCCTCAGTTGTCGTGCCTGATCATAGCACGCTGTTGATCGCTTGATTGATAATCTGGACTGTGCCCGGGGGGATCGAAGGATCTGCTGTATTTTAGGAAGCGGCTGGCTGAAAATGACCTCTACCGAGTCGTTGGCCAGATCAAAAAGATACCCCGTTTTGGCTTGCGAACGCTACTCAAAGGCCAGTAAACTGAAAGTAGTCTCGCGATGCTTTTATTTCTAATCCATTCTGACTGGAACTGTTCCCGGTCACGTTGTGGGACACCTTCCACACGAGCACTTAATAGATGATCCACTATACATGTGATCGTTGTAAGCGCCAGATCAACCCTGTTAGTCAAACACGGTTCATCGTGCAAATTGATATTCAAACTGCGACAAGTGATCTGGAGCCTGAGTTTGAAGACGATATCGACCACCTGAACGAATTACACCACGTTCTGGAAGGAATGCATGATCCTGACATCGTGACTGATGAGAAAGCAGAAACGAGTCACCATGGTCAGTATGATCTCTGTCCTGAATGCCATCGACAATTCCTGAAAAATCCGCTGGGTCGTGATGCAGTTCTGGCTCTTGGTTTTAGCAATAACTGAAATTCAAATCTTCAGTTAGCAATTCATCGACTTCCATCGAGCGAATCGTGCAACGAGTGCCATGGCCACCACTTGAAGAGGATGTGATTTCATTGGCTTGGATGCGACTCACTTGTTGATCGGTTGTTCGTTGAGTCGTGTGAATGATTCTTGGGCATCCGAGTAGTTGAGTGCTGCCAAGCGGCATGGCATGGGAAGCTTGCGGATATCAGGGTCCAAGTACGGGTCCGCTTGGTCGAACATCAGTCTCTCTAACAGGTCAGTTCCTGTGCGGTTTTTTTCGAATTCCATCTTGGTTGCCATTTTTCGCAGCAGGTTGGAAAGGGAATTGTTGGACTTGGACGCTGTTTCTTCTTTGATTCTGTTACGAAGTTGATGTTCAGCGTTTGCCATTCTGCGAGCTACCTTGCAAGCGTGTATGTCATCCGAACGATAAACTGCAATAACAAAATTTGCTGAACCCAAGGTCTTGGTGGATTGTTCCCAGCTAGCGAATGATTTGTGTTCCGATTGAGCGATGACTGAGATGTCGATCAGGCCTGTTCGCCAAGTGTCGGGAACGTCAAGCACTAACTGGAATGTCTTTTGGCCTTCCAGGATTTGTTCGGCAGTCCAGCGTAGTTTGAAGTAGACGCCAGTTCCGCGATTGATCGTTCCGGCGGCTGTTACTGCATGCACGGGCGCAAGACGGTCGAACTGTAGCGAATCAATGTTCTTGCTGGCGTGATCTAAGCCTGCGTTGCCGCGTAAACTTGAGAAGTAGTCGCCGCTTACACCCACCCCCAAGGACTGTTGCTTTTCTTTTGATTGTTTGACTTGAATAGGAGTTGCAATATCCGAACCAGTCTCTGTGCGGGGGCTGTAGTCAACGATGGATGCAAATTGTCCGCGTGGTTGGCAGCGTACGAGCCATTGATCAATTCGAGCGCTCTCGGGAGAACTGATCATCGACGAGAGCTTCAGGTCAACTTGCAATCGGACCCTGCCCCTGTCTGATTCAATAATGTCTGCTGCTACGCTGGGGTGAATGTCGAAGTGCACAATGGATTGGCTGTCGGCGGCAACGCTGACGGCTTCAGCATGGGGGATCGAAATGGCAATCAAAAGAAAGTAGATGCGAACCGACATGGGTTTCCTTTTCTTTGCGATGCGGGACGCATCGATACACTCAGGATTAAAAATGGCCCGGCTCATCCGGTTGGCGAATCAATAAGTTGATTCGCGGCCATTCCATCTTGGAAAGGAACGTGCAGAGGCTGTTCGAAGTTGGGCATTCTTGGCCGCTTCGGGTTTTCCGCGCCAGCAGAAAAATAGCTTGCCATGTTGCTCAGTCAATTCCATTCGGGGGTGAGAGTGCCAGCAATGTGTTTGATGTAAGTTCTCCAGCGTGCTGTGAAACTGAGCTGAAGGATACTTTGAAATTCATTATTTCAAGTGTGAAACACCTGCTAGCTGTGCATCCTTGGGAGATCGCTGCCTGTAGAAAGAATCGCGGATTCTTCATGCGACAGTTGGGCTAGACGTGTGCGTGCAGCTTCTCGTGAGGTGAAGTGTTCCGCTAAACGTACGTAGGTCGTGTGGTGCCGTGCCTCGCTTTCAAAAAGACTGGCGTAAAAATCAGCCAAACCCGGGTCTCGGTCACGAACATGCTCGCTTAGTAAACTGAACCGCTCACAACTGCGAGCCTCAATCAAAGATGCGATCAGTAAGCGATCAACTGCCCTTTCGGGTTCTTGGGTCCTGACCAAGCCGTTTAACTTGCGACCATAGGGCCCAGCAGCGAGGCGACGGAACTTAATCCCACGTTCGTCAAGCAAACACAGGACCATTTCGAAATGTTCGAGCTCTTCTTCGACGATTCGAGCCATTTCGCGGCACAAGTCGCGATTCTCCGTGTAGGAGTTCATCAGGTTCATGGCCGTCGTTGCGGCTTTGCGTTCGCAATGGGCATGATCAATGAGGATTTCATCTAGGTGCTGATCAACCTGATTCAGCCATTGGTTAGTTGATTCGGATTTTAGATGAAGCATGGGAACCGTTACTGTGCAAAGAGTGCCTTGGCGAAAGCTGCGGCATCAAACGCAGCGATATCATCAACTCCCTCACCAAGGCCGACGAACTTAACAGGGAGCTGAAATTTTTCGCGGATTGGCAGAATGACTCCGCCTTTTGCCGAGCCGTCCAGTTTCGCGAGCACAATGCCTGTGCAGCCGGCCGCATCACTGAATCCTTGAGCCTGGCTGATTGCATTCTGGCCAGCTGTGGCATCGAGTACGAGTAGCACTTCATGTGGTGCGGTGTCAATTTTCTTTTCCACAACACGTCGAATCTTTTCGAGTTGTTGCATGAGGTTGACCTGCGTTTGTAATCGACCTGCAGTGTCGATAATCGCAATATCTGCACCAATGGCCAGTGCTTTGTCAACTGTTTGGTAAGCGACACTGGCAGGATCAGCTTCCGGCTTGCCGGTTACGATTTCGCAACCAATGCGACCTGCCCATACCGTGAGCTGTTCGACGGCAGCCGCCCTGAATGTGTCACCGGCTCCTAGAACGACCTTACGGCCAGATTGGTGAAGATGGTTGGCGAGTTTGCCAATGGAGGTTGTTTTGCCACTGCCATTGACTCCGACCACCAGAATCACGGTAGGACCCGAGTCGGTGTATTTTATTCCGGCTGACTCTTGTGCCAGCATGGTTTGGGTTTGCTGAGTGATCGTTTCCAGGACCTCTTCCAGTGACACAACTCGCGCTCTCAGGCGGGTTGCCACGTCATCACGGATGGCTTCCGCTGAAGCGACTCCCATATCGGTCCGAACCAGCCTTGAAAAAAGCTCTTCCAGAAAATCGTCGTCGACCAAAGTCCCTTCGGCTTTGAAGAGATCTCGAATATCAGTGCTTAATGCTTGCCTTGTTTTCGAGAGTGCTCCCCGCATCTTCGAGAACAGTCCACCGGAGGCTGGCTTGGCCCCAGAGCTTGGGCTTGATGCCGAGCTTGGGCTTGATACCGAGCCTTTGGAGTCATCAGTCGCCAACTTGCCTTCTTTTTGGCTTTCAGCCGACTCGTTAGTTGGCTGACTTGCGGGCTGCGTTTCGGACACTTCACTTTGAGTTGCCGAGGTCTGCCCCAAGGCCTCATTTTCCTTGTTTTTTTTGGACCGCCAAAACGCCATCGAAAAGCTCGTCTCGAGTCGAGGAATCGCAAACTGCCGGCCCACTCGAGCCAGTCGCCCCGCAATTCTGACCTATCACAGGCTTATCGGGTAGGCCGACGACAAATCGACTGGACATTGAAATCCATGTTTCAGGCAAAGTTGTAAACGATTCAAGCGATAGGGTGTGCGATTTGGGTTTCCTTGGATGCCCTGTCTTGCAGTGACTGCCGGGAAACCAGCGGGGTTCGACCGAAGATGTGGCAATCGGCATACATGTGATTGCAGCGATTTTGCAGGGAAATCCGTGTTTTGGTGGTGACTGCTGTCAAATTTACACTGGATCCTCTGCCTAATCCATATTCTTTCACAGGGCTACCCAAAGCCAGCAGTTGGTATGCCTTCGGTAACCACTACTGAATGTAAGGTAGCCAGCAGATTCTTGAGTGTTTTGCAGCTAAAACACGGTCTTCTGTCTTTCCCCGTCCGATACCTACTACTGATAAAAATGGCATGATTCGGGATTCGTCGACGCCTTCCAGGCAGCTGACGCAGCCTTGAGCAACCGATTACGGAAATGTTTTCGTTTATCCGTCGACGTCTTTTGGTCGCACGGGATCATGCAGTGCAAATTGCACCTAAACCCGAAATGGATAACTGGGGAGTTAATAAAGCAAATGAAGCTTAGCAAATTGGCGCTCGTCGCCGCGATTGCATGCGGTACTTACGCCGGCAACGTTTTTGCCGATCAGACTAACGATATTCAATTGGTTTCCTGCGAGTCATGTGACGAGCCGGCTTGCGGATGCGAGACGGCAGCATGTGACGACGCATGCGACTCCGGTTGCGACTCAATGGGCTGTGGCCTTGGCGACTGCGCAATTATGGATCGACTTGGTCTTAATGACTGCTGCTTGGGCGACCCGTACTCTCTCTTCGGTGAGTGCAACGGTATCGCTGTTGGTGGTTGGTTGCAGTTGGGTTACTTCACTGATACCACTGCAAACTTCAACACTCTTGCCGACAATGTACAGCTCCAGCAAGGTTGGTTGTTCGCCGAGAAGGCGATCGACAGCTCTTGTGGTTTTGACATCGGTGGACGTGTTGATTATGTCTACGGTACTGACGGACCCGACACCGTAGCCTTCGGTAATCCAGTTCCTGGCTATGACACGAACGAAGGTTGGGCACGCGGTGGCCAGTACGGCAACGCACTGCCACAGCTTTACCTTGAGGCTGGCTACGGCGACATGTCCGTTAAGGTTGGACACTTCTACACAATCATTGGTTGGGAAGTTGTTCAGGCTACTGGCAACTTTTTCTACAGCCACGCTAACACCATGTATAACAGCGAGCCTTTCACTCACACAGGTGCACTGTTCACATACAACTACAGCGATGACGTCACGCTTTACGGTGGATACGTCGAAGGTTGGGACAGCGGGTTCCAGGACAACGGTGATGCATTCATTGGCGGTGTTTCGCTTGGTTTGACTGATCGTCTTTCGGTTACCTACGCTGCTGTTGGTGGTCGTTTCAACACACCTGTTGGTGGTGCTACGGAACAGGGATACATGCACTCGGTGGTTGCCGATTACGCTGTTAGCGACGATGTTCAGTACATCTTCCAAAGTGACCTTCTTGATACGAACGAGAGGCAGACTTTCGGTATCAACCAGTACCTGATCAAAACGATCAATGACTGTGTTTCTGTTGGAACTCGTGTCGAGTGGTATCAGATTGCTGATCCAACGACCGATGCCGTGCTGCACGACACATGGAACTGGACTGCTGGTATCAACTATCGTCAGTCAGCGAACCTGACTTTCCGTCCTGAGATTCGATATGACTGGTACGACGGATGGGACGCTAACACCGCTGCTCCTGCAGACGACAGCTTCAAGTTCGGTATTGACGCAGTCATGACGTTCTAAGGCACCAACGAATCCGTGAGCGGGGGGTGCCAAGCGTTTCTCCCCGACGTTAGCAAT
>NZGD01000128.1 GCA_002690925.1 Rhodopirellula sp. | reverse complement strand
GCGGCAAAGCCAGCTTGGTACCTTATCCTGAGTTTGTACTGACTGACCAACTGGGTGACTGATAACGGATTTGCAAAGCACCTCGCCGCTGAAAGACAATCACTTCACCAGAATTTTTCGGGTGACAGGAAGATCAGACACGGCGGCGAGCTGGTAACTTTTCGAAACTAGCTGCCGAATAACGCGAGATGGTTCAATAGCCACTCGCGAATGTGCAAGGCTAAAATTTACCTTCGCTGTTGCAGCCAAATACGCGAGTCCCCTCGTAACATCGATGGTCTGAGAACAACGCCGCTTTGCAGCGTAGACAAGTTCTGCCGCAAGAATATGCAGTTCAAGAGAGGCTAGCATGGCACGATCCAGCGGCTGGAATCTTATTGCCGCGGTGATAGCAGGCGTGGTGCTAGTCGCATTGCTTTTCATTTCTCTCCCTCGAGAACGCGTCAACACTCGGGGACAGCAGTGCGCGGCACGGCTGCGGAACATCGCTTTCGCGGCGATCCAGCATGATTCCAGCCACACTTATCTGCCAGGCTACATCAAAGACTTTGGCATCTACTCGGGTGAGGAATCAAATCGATCTGCCGCAAGCAACCGTGGCGTCGCCCGCCACAAGAAACTGGGTACATGGGCGGTCACTCTGCTAGCTTGGCTCGATGCGCAAGTTACTTACGAGCACTGGACCCAAGACCGCTACCCCATCATTCTCGCAGATTCCAGAAACATTCTTGCGGATTCTAGAAATCAGCAACAACTTGAATCAACAGTCGGCACGAGAGGCAGCGGCTTTTACCCCCTCGCCACCCCCAACTTGAGCATTTTCCAATGCCCCTCTCGTCCAGTGAATGTATCACAGAATGCCCCCAACAGCATGGTCTACAACAACGGATTGGCTTGGCCAGCAGACCGCCCTGCTTCTGGAAAGACACCGAACATCAATGATGGAGTGGGAAACAACAAGTACAACATCACAAAAATTGACCCTGTAACAGGTGAGGGAATCCACACTGGCGAGTCCGCCAACATTGGACTCGACGATTTGGCGGATGGAAAAAGCTGCACCATTCTGTTTTCGGAAAATATTCAAGCCTTACCGTGGCATCGCGTCGGTCTGATCGACAGCACTGATCTTGTCATGAAAGCCCCAAATCACAAAGACGTCAGATTCAATTTGGAGATGCCCAAAGCTCTTGCAGCTCAATACACCCAAGGCATGGTTTGGCATTACGAAGACTCCGATGCTGCCAACCTGAAACTAGCACGCCAATGGAACAAACTCGGCGGAACAACACCAGCACGCCCGCATCATGTTGCCCCAATCCATCGAATCAACGGATGCAGAAATGGAAACAGGGAATCACTGTTCAACCTGCGAATGGAGAACGCGGTTGCTGCAGCTGATCTTGCACGTCCATCATCAGCACATACGAGCGGCGTCAATGCCGCCTTCGCAGATGGATCGACGCGTTTCATCACTGAGAACATCGACTATCGTGTGTACCAGGCATTGATGACCCCCCGTGGAAATAAGAGTTCGGTTCCGTACCCAAGATTTGTACTACCTGCCCAATTCCGAAAATGATAAGTGTGCCACCAAGCAGGTGCTTTTTTCAAGCTTGATGAGCTCTCATCGCCGGTGATTTAGCCGTCTTCAAGCAAGGCTGGCTTTGTCGTCCGGCATGTCGCCTGCGCAACGGTTGGCAGCCGGCTTGCCCTTAGCACTTATGGGATCCTTTTTGTCGCCAGCCGACTTTTCTTGCGTCAATCAGGGTGGGTTTGTGAGTCAACGCTGCCGAGACACTGACTCCTGTTGCCAAAACGGGATGCTCCGATTGTGCCGATCATCCAGTTGCATCGATCATTCAATCGAGTTGGCAAGCATCATTGACTTTACCGGTCAATCGTTTCAGACAAGCGTTAGCGCCAGTCGATGTCCATCATGCAGAAGGAAAGCAAGAGCGTTCAATGTACGCTCGAATCGCTAATGGCAAGGTTGCCGCTAACTGAAAGCTGACATCCGCATTAGGCGAATACGTGACGAAGACTACCCCCAACTATCTGCGCATCCACCGTGGCATCGAGCCGCAAGAACCAACCAAAAGTGAACAGTCACCCAACCTGATCACCAGTTTTTGGAACTCCTATTCAGACGCCACTGGCTGGCGACTTGACCCCCGAGCATCTCGTAAAAACGAGATGCTTGAATTGTTACCTGCCGTGACAAGCGAAACGCCCCACGAGCATGATGACGAGTTTGCGCCGGTTGTGGGACGCATCGCAGCGACGCGGCTTGCCACCGCAGCATCAAAATTGACCGAGCAAATATTACGGACGCGGGAATGCCTCCGACAACGTGAAGCAGAACTGGCTTCATCCGCTGCCATGCTGGGCGTGGAACACGATAGTAAAGTCTCAGTTGATCAAATCGAACAATCGCTATCAGATGCAATGGAAGCATGCAAATGTGATGCTGCAGCGCTTTACATGCTGGACGAGGATACGCGTTACCTGAAAGCAAGATCGGTGGTTGGGCTGCCAGTCGAGCGTCTGGAAAATCCCCCACGGGAACTCCGCGGTAGCCGTGGGGACTTGGAAGCGATGGTTCAGGATATCGTCACCATTGATGACATGAATGCGGATTCAGTTGATACATGGAACAGTCCCGAACCGTTCGCCGCAGGAATCTGCGTCGCAATCAAGGTGGATGACATTCCCATTGGCACGCTTTGGCTATTCAGCGACACCACAACGGAATTCGGTAATACAGAATCAGCGATCGCCCGTATTGTGGCTACAAACCTGTCACTCTTGCTCCGACAAGCTCCCCAGGCAGAGATTTTTGACAGTCCCCAACCCCACCAAGCACTTCAGGAAATCGCACAATGGCAGTATGAATCCCTGCCTGTCGGTTCAGCACTCGCCGAAGGTTGGCGAGTTGATGGGATGATTGAATCATCGGAACCGTGGGCGACGGGCTGGCACCACTGGGATGTGCTTCCCGACGGAACACTGATGCTGGCTATCGCCGAAGCAACTGATCCCACTGCGACCGGCGCAATGCACGCTGCCGTCGCCCGCACCGCTCTTGCTGCACACTCCGGATATCGCCACACCCCAGCTCAACTGATTCAACGAGTCAGTGATACTCTTTGGCAGACCAACACTGGCGAGCAACTCGTCTCACTGACATACGCCCATCTTGATCCCGAAACCGGAGATGGAATCGTTGCATCTGCTGGAACAATCAGTGCATTGATCAGCAGTCGCTACGGATACCGGCCACTGATCAGCAATCTCAGCGCCCCGCTCAACACCAGCATGGACAGCAATGCGGCAAACCACGAGTTCCATATGCTAAAAGGAGAAACCCTGTTGGCCTACTCAAAGGGCTTTGCCGCGGCCGGGGCTAATCAAATGACACTTGGGGGGCACATTCGAACAGCGATGCAATTTGAAGATCGCAGTCCACTAGCGATGCTTCGTCGAAAGCTGATCGATCTCCCACTCATAGAGGAACGCGGAGCACTGACACTTCTGCGTACCTAGACTGAATCTTGAACGGCAACGTTTAGTGGCAAGGAAACCAGATCTGCCTATCACTGAGGCTCTGCCAACAATTGTTCAATCGTCGTACGCATTTGTTGCTCGCCATTGCCTCCCTGCCAATTCAGTTCACCCTGCCACCAACGCCGAAGAAAACCTTTTCGATCAATTAAATAGACGGTCGGCCACATGGTATTGCTCCAGATTTTCCAATTGGCGGACTCGAGATCGAACAAGACCGGATACTTGATTCCCTCGTGTTTTGCAGCGGATGCCACCTGATCCCGATTACGTTCAGCTGCCGTCTCCGGTGTCTGAATCCCGATCACGACAAAATCGCGATCCGCATAATCATTCATCCACGCGTTGTAATGTGGAAGATTTCTTTGGCAATTGATGCACTGGAATGCGTAAAAGTGGATGGCAACCACTTTACCCTGTAAATCGTTCAGTTTGATTGGCTTACCCTGAATCCATTGAGCATCCTCAAGAGACAATTCGGGAGCAAGTGGATAGGTCCGTCGAACCGTTCCAAAATCAAAAGCGGCACCGGTAAAGTCACTCAATCGGCGTTCTTGAACCTCTGTCAACTCTTCCTTGACGAGGGCAAGTTCCCGCTGCTTAAGCTCATTTTGCTCATTGCTACTCCCTGCCTTTGGCAGCTGACTCACCGCGTTGTCAGTCTCGCGGAAAGCAGAAGTCAGCGTCTCAACTTGCTGCTTGGTAAGCTCAAGCTTCGAGACAACATCACTCCGTAACAACATACGAGTCCCTAGTGCTTGGCACCGCAGTTGGAGCAACCTCTGTTGCTGCGATTCTGTAAGAAAGCCTTGCAGCTGGGCATCCAAGAGCCCAACAAGCTTGCTGATCTCTCGGTCACGCGCTGACACTTTCAAATTGCGACTACGAAACCAAGGGCCATCCACACTCCGCAGAACCGATAGGACCTTCGTCTTTTGCTGGTCATTGAGTCGTAATTCCTTCTGTACCGCATCATCACGAATCATCTGCAACAAGACAGGAGGACCCGCTGGGTTCGGCGTCTCAGCGCAACAATGGCCGCTGGCACCAAAAGTCGCCCACAACATTAACACAGCAATCAACAGCGATAGGATTCTTCGTCTTATCGAAATTTCCATCCGTGCCTCGTAATCAATGAGCAAAAATCTGCATTCATGAAATCAGTCCGGAAACTCAGATTCCACCGAAACACAAATTCACTCCGTATCAAGACATGTAAATCACGCAAAAATATCCTTAATGACCTCACCATGCACATCGGTGAGCCGAAATTCTCGACCGCTGTATTTGAAGGTCAGCTTTTCGTGGTCAAGTCCCAACAGGTGCAGTAAGGTCGCATGCCAATCGTGCATGTGAATCTTTTCTTGAATTGCATGATGTCCAAAGTCGTCGGTTTCACCGTAGGAGAATCCCGCCTTAACGCCACCCCCTGCCACAAAGGAAGTGAATCCGTATGGATTGTGATCGCGTCCTGTGCCATTTGCCTGAGCATACGGCGTTCTACCAAACTCACCTCCCCACCAAACCAACGTGTCCTCGAGCAGTCCCCGCTGCTTCAAGTCAGCTAACAAGCCGGCAATCGGCTTATCGACTTTCAGTGCATGATCAGCGTGTTTCTCGAGGTTCGAATGCTGATCCCAACGGGGATTATTGGTGTTATCACCATAATTGACCTGTATGTACCGCACTCCGGCTTCGGAAAGACGCCGCGCCATCAAACACTGTCGACCAAAATCGTCAGTCTCCTTTTCGCCGATTCCGTACATCTTCTGAACATGCTCAGGCTCCGCAGAAAGATCCAAAATATCGGGCACCGACCGCTGCATTTTCCAAGCCAGCTCGTATGAGTTGATCACAGCATCCATTTCTGTATCGCCGGCATGCGCATTCTTCTGGATGGCGTTGATTCTTCGCAAAGCCTCGAATTGCCTCGATTGCTCATCTGACTTCAAATTCGGGTTGGCCAGATTCCTGATTCTAGCCTCCGTGGTTGCCACCCCCGCGCGGCCAACGGGAGTTCCCTGGTAAATCGCGGGTAGAAATGCATTTCCATAGTTTCGTGGACCGCCATTTCCCATGGATGGCTGCAGTGTCACAAAGCCGGGAAGATTTTCACTTTCACTTCCAAGACCGTACTGCACCCATGCCCCCACTGATGGCCGGACAAAGTTGATTGATCCCGTATGCAGAAACAAGGTAGCTGGTCCATGCGCAACACCATCAGTGTGCATTCCCTTCAGAAAGCACAGATCATCAACGTGCTGCGCAATGTTCGGAAAGAGCTCCGATACGTGCTGACCACATTCACCATACTGTTTGAACTTCCACGGAGATTTGAACACACGGTGCTTGGTAATCGTCTTGGTTTTGGCGAGAACCCGAGCATCGTCAAACGTCCGGTCCTCACCGTCATGTTTTTCCAGCAATGGTTTGTAGTCGAAGGTATCAACATGGCTGGGTCCGCCTTGCATGAATACAAAAATCACGCGTTTTGCACGCGCAGGAAAATGAACAGGTTTGGCCGAAAGTGGATTTCGACTTCCCGCACTCACCTCGCGTTGAGCCATTGACGCTGCCGCCAAATACCCAAAACCACATGCCGTTGACTTCAAAAGATTTCGTCGATTCGATCTCATGCGTTCACCCTATTTAAACTGTCAATTCAGATACCGAAAATCGATACACTGAAATAGCAATCGATAGATCATTGCCCACTGAGAATGTATTTCCTGCGGATTGTCCACCGCCAGCAAATCCATCATTACCTGCCGCTCCTGCTCAAGCGGCTCACGCCCCAAGACCTCTCGATACGCTCGGCGCAACATTTCATGCGGTTCACCTGAATGCTGTCCAACAAGGCGTTTGGCTGCATCGACCGCCTGTTCCATGACAAAAGGCTGATTCATCAACAGTAGAGCCTGTGATGCCACATTGCTGGCCATACGTGAACCACCTTGGATGTTCGGATCAGCAAAGTCAAAGACCTCAAATATCTCAGGAAGTCGATTCCGAAACACCGGTACGTAGACACTGCGGCGACGTCCTTCAAACTTGTATCCATACTCACTTGAAGTGCCTTTTTTGATCGTTGAACCACCCATTGTCAGATCTAGATTACCCGACGCCATCAGCATCGAATCGCGGATATCCTCAGCCCGAAGACGCTTCACGATACGACGCCCATAAAACTGGTTGTCCGCATCTAACTGCTGGTCTTGCTCCCCAACTCGTGTGCTCAATTGATAAGCCCTGGAACTGACAACCTCGCGTATGAGCTTCTTAATCGACCAACCATTTTGGACCAAGGAGAAAGCGAGGTAATCAAGAAGTTCAGGGTGTGTCGGGGCATCGCCAGTGCTACCAAAATTGTCAACGCTGGCCACGATTCCCCTTCCCATGGTCCAGTACCAAACACGATTCGCGATCACGCGAGCCGTCAGCGGATTTTTCTCATGGGCAATCCAATCGGCCAGCTGCACACGTCCACTTGCTTCCGTTTCAACAGACGCCAAACCCTCCCAAGCGGCCACCTGCAACACACCACGTGGTACCAAATCACCTTTTTGATGAGTCATCCCGCGAATCGCCACGTGAATATCAGTGGGCGAATCAGCATCACGTGGTGCCATCGCGACTTGCCGCTTGGGCGTCGCCTGCCTTAGCGACTTCAATTCCTTCGCCAATCGATCAACTTCTGCCTTTGCTGCAGCGGCTTCCTGCTGCCGTGCCACATCCGCCGCACTCTGTTCCTTGCTTGCAAGCTCCTTCTCTGATGCACCCGAAACCAATCTCCAAATGATCGCATCCGCAATGACCACACCGTCATCAGTTCCTTCTGTCACAAGCACCACAGTCGATTCACTCTCATGATCAAATTCGAATGTCCCCAACGGCTCCATCAGTGCATCAATCGATGGTTTGTTTTTTTGATTCAGGTGAACAACGGTTTCACCACCAGCGTGTTTTATTCGGTAGGGGACCCTTTTCGCACGGTTAGTACCCGGTGAATAGGTAGCAAATACTTCATAACTTCCAGACTCAGCAAGCTTCGGCCGATAAATGACCGACTTTGCCCCTTTGTCCATCTGTTCATCGTGAGTGTAGTCAGCCCCAACATACCGCTGCACGGAAGTCGATTTTTTCCAAGCCCCGATAACATCTGCGTCAACACTATCAACAACCACACCAGATAGAGATTTGGGATCGACTGATGCCCCACCAGCTTTACCCGTCATTCGCTTCCAAGTACGGGTGGCAGCTGCGAGTTGTGTTTCAGCCGCTTTTACTTTCTGGGCACTGGCCAGAAACACTGCCTCATCTCCTGGAGACAGTGGCAACTCGACGGTATTCCAAGCAGATACATTCGAGTGATTCATCGAGTGCGTGCTCTTTAGAATCCCAGCCAGAGCGTAGTAGTCCCGTGTTGGAATCGGATCAAACTTGTGATCATGACACCTTGCGCATCCGATAGTCATGCCCAACATTGCTTTGCCCATCGTGTCCAATTGCTCATCCACAACATCCATTTCAAGGATATCCTTGTCCTGCATCTCGTAGTTAGTTGGTCCCAACATCAAAAATCCCGTGGCAACCAATTTACGCTCACGATCGAGCCTGCTTTTTGATGAGAGTAAGTCCCCCGCAATTTGCTCCTTCAGAAACTGATCGAATGGCATATCCTGATTGAATGCATCAATCACATAATCCCGATACCGCCACGCATCAGGGAACAGGAGTGTGCGTCCACCGCCGCTTGATTCTGCGAACCGAACAACATCCAGCCAATGCCTTCCCCAACGCTCACCAAAATGCCCTGACTGCAACAGGCGGTCAATGAGCTTGTCGATTGCATCATCAGATTCATCCGCCAGAAACCGCTCAATCTGAGCAGTGGTCGGAGGCAGACCTGTGAGATCGTACGTCAAACGACGCAGCAAGTTTTGTTTTGTAGCATCACCGGCAGGTTGGATCCCCACTTTTTCGAGCTCCGCCAACACGAAGCGATCAACATCATTCTTCGACCATGTGGCGTCCAAGGTATCCGGAACGACTGGCTGCTTGACTGGCTGAAAAGCCCAGAAATTTTTCCCCTCCGCAATCGACGGGGCACCAGGCTCTGTTGTGCCTGCCATGTCATCATTTACCCGCGGGTCAAACGCGCCATCACGGATCCACTTTTGAAAGTGTTCAATCGTCTTCTTTGGCAGTTTGCCACGCGGCGGCATCTCAAGACTGATATCTTCATACCCGACCGCCTTCAAGAGCAGACTTTGATCGTCTCCGGGAACGATGGCAGCACCTGAATCCCCACCTGCCTGCCAAGCCTCGCGACTATCGAGACGTAGTCCACCTTGAACCTTTTCTGGCCCGTGACAGCGGATACAGTGCTTGACCAGAGCGGGCCGAATATTTTTTTCAAAAAACTCAATGGACGCATCCTCCGCGTATACACAATCAGCCTTCGGCAGCGTCAAGCACTGCACGATGAGAACAAAAATAATTATGAATGGAGAATTCTGCATCGTCTAAAACTGCTTTGAAGCCATGTTCAGGACTACTACTGGAGGAAGTAAAACGCCTTCATGTTAAGCAGCGAATGAGCGAGATCGGCCCAAACCCTCTTGTCATCTTTTCCGTATGCCTTTGCCTGAACATCAAGAAATTGCTGCAACTGCAGGGTTTGCTGTTCAGTAGGCACAAAGCCGTGAATCCGTTCAACCATGAGTGCTATTCGCTGCTCTCTGGTTTGATCAGGCACTGCAAGACTCTGATCAGCAATGATCCCAGCCTGGCCGATGATGAACGGATCATTCATCAATGCCAGAGCCTGAGCAGGGACATTGGAATTACTTCGCCGCCCCTGCGGACCGAAGGGACTCGGCATGTCAAAGGTCAACATGAATGGATTAAGAAAGTTGCGATAGACGGACAAGTAAACGCTGCGTCTACCATTACCGTCCAAGGGACCACTTGGCCTCGCTCCACGCCCCGTCATGAACGGCGTTCGGTGTGTAGCAACACTCGGGCCAAATGGCTTCGGTTGCAAACGCCCTGATGCTACAAGAACAGCATCCCGAATTGCTTCACCTGACAACCTCCGCACCCGCATGCGATGAAGCAAGGTGTTGGTTGGATCGACACTGGCAAGCAGTTTTTCACTCACTTCGGCATTTGCAACACTGGACTGCCGATAGGTACTGGACAAAACCATCTGTTTCATCAAATGTTTGAGTGACCAACCGCTCTCGACAAAGTCTGTCGCCAGCCAATCCAATAATTCAGGATGACTGGGTGGCAATCCCTGCGGACCAAAATCATCCACGGTAGGCACGATTCCCAAGCCGAACAGATGATGCCAGACACGGTTCACAACAACTCTGGCAGTCAGAGGATTCTCAATCGTCGCTACTCGATCAGCCAACTCCAATCGCGTCACCGCTTGTCCTCCCAACACCTCAAGGAACCTCGCAGGAACGGATTCTCCGGGGTTTTGATGACTGCCTCGAATATAGACGTGCGCATCTTCCGGCGTCCCTTGCGCCATCGCTATTACGCGGCGAACCTGCGGCATGCTCTCAGCCAACTTACCCGCCTCGCTCAGGCTTGCTGCTGCGGATGGGCTAAGCTCTGCGACGCTTAAAATCTGATGCTGCAACAAGGCAGAAAGCAGTCGATTTGATTTACCCGACTTCAGGTCCAACAATGCTTGATCGTGCAAGTCATCGAGCGTCTCAGCACTGAATTTCGATTGATCAGCTCGTCGCTTCCCAGGTGGGCCACCATCTGAAAAAACAACCTTATCGATCGCAATCGTTGCATCGCCGGGATCAATGAATTCCAGATAGCCTTTGTGACCTCTGTACTTTCTCAAGTCACCTGCCAGACTCTTCCATTCCCACTTCCCCTGAGTGTCGGTTCCCTTGTTATTCAAGAAAGTGCCGCGGAACAGCAAGGCATTAAACTCTGCCATTTGAAAGTTATCAATCACAATACGCACCGCAGCATTGGGTGACGCCTTCATCAACACATGAATGCGATCTGTTGTGATCTCGAAAGTTGGCGATCGCAGGATGCCTACCTGCTTCTTGCCAGCAATGCCACTGTCGACCGTATCAGGCGACAGCAATTCACCATCGGCAGTGAACCCCAAACCCGAGCCTGTGGGCAAAAAAGCGAGCCCGGACGTCGACCAACCCTCAGGAAATGCCCCCCCATTGAAATCCACCAACACATTTTGGTTTTCCAGGTCATAACCAACATCTGTCAACTCGTTCTTGATTACCTCATGCTTTTCAACCCAACGTTGCAGACGCGACGCATCAAGTCCCTCCGCTTCTGCAGATTTCTGCATTAACACATCAGAGACTACATCCGACTTGGCATCAGCCAGGGCACGCATTGCCACCCGATAATAGTCCCCTGAACGCTTGCCTTTCTCACTCAACCGATCAACCGACTTCAAGTCGTTCGCTGCAGACTGCCGCAGGCGATGAATTGCCTGCGTCGCCTCAAGACGTTTCCCAGACGGGTCTAACGGATACTCCTGCCTGCAGCTACTTTGCAAATACGCACTCAAGGCGTAATAGTCAGCTGTCGTGATCGCGTCAAATTTATGATCGTGACAACGCGCACACGCGATGGTCAGACCGAGAAAAGCTTTTCCGAAAACATCGATCTGATTGTCCATAATATCTGCTTCATTACCAAGCACATCCGTGGGTGCATGTGTGGCCTCATGGAGATACCAGAACCCAGTGCCAATGATCGATTCATTCCAGCCTTCTTCTGGATTCTGCCTAGGCTCCAGCAGCAGGTCTCCGGCAACGTGTTCACGAATGAACTGATCGAAGGGCACATCAACATTGAACGCGCGAATCAAGTAATCTCGATACTCATGAGCGTGCCGCAGAGGGTAATCAAACTCATGTCCGTAGGTTTCAGCATAGCGTACGAGGTCCATCCAGTGCCTCGCCCATTTTTCCCCCAGATGCGGTGACTGCAACAATTGGTCGACAACCGTTTCGTATGCGTTCTCGCTCTCATCTTCTAGAAAGCCAGCAATCTGCTCAAGTGTTGGCGGTAAACCGATCAAGTCAAAATAGACACGCCTGAGCCAAGTCCTGCGATCTGTCTCGGGCGCGGGCTTCAAGCCCGCAGCTTCGATTTTCTGAAGAACAAATCGGTCCAAACCGGCATTCGGCCACTTGTTGTTTTCGACCCAAGGCAACTCAGGCTTGGCAATGGGCCGCCAGCTCCAATGCTCACGATAACGCTGAGCAAGGTTGAATCCATTTGCGGAGGGTTTTGCAGATTTCTTTTCGGTACGAGGATCTGGCGCGCCCATTTGGACCCACTTTTCCAAAATTGCAATGTCCTTGTCCGACAACTTTGATCGTGGAGGCATTGCCGTAACTTTATCCTCCTGATAACGAACAGCATCGATCACAAGACTCTCATCCAAGTTACCGGGAATGATTGCTGGGCCAGAATCCCCACCCGTCATCCATCCCCATTTCGAATCAAGTAACAACTCTGCTTCTACTTCATCCGCATCTTCGGAATGACATTCGTAGCAATGCTCTACAAAAATAGGCCGAACCCTCGACTCGAAAAACTCAAGCTGCTCCACACTGGGACCATCCTCTGACATTGCCGTCACGGACCCGGACAAAAACAGGCAAACAGTCAATCTGGCGAACCATCCAACATTGGCAAGTTGACGGTACATTTGAGACATAATCTGGGAATCCCGCGAGCCGATACACAAGTGAAATGTCTGGTTGAGTCGAATCATGCGATCACCTCTTTGATCAGGTTTCCGTGAACATCAGTCAATCTCATATCTCGACCACTGAAACGGAAAGTGCTTTTTGTATGGTCCACACCAAGTAAATGGAGCATGGTTGCATGCAGATCGTGTATCTCAAATCTGTCTTCCACCGCACGATATCCCCACTCATCAGTTGCACCTACTGACGCACCGCCCTTGACCCCACCACCTGCCATCCAGACGGTGAAGCCAAAGGGATTGTGATCCCGCCCATTGGCCCCTTGTGCAAACGGTGTGCGACCAAATTCGCCGGCCCAAACAATCAACGTAGATTCAAACAGACCAGTACGCTTGAGATCTTTGATGAGACCAGCAATGGGCTGATCCACAGTCCTGCAATTTTTATTGTGTCCATCAATCAGTCCACCATGCTGATCCCAACGATCACCGTTTCCCCCAGGGCACGTCAACTCAATGAATCTGACACCTCGTTCAACCAAACGTCTTGCCAACAGACATTGCATTCCGAAGGTTTTTGTATTGTTGAAATCCGATTCTAAACCGTATAGTTTTTTCGTTTCTGCCGACTCGCCACTCAAGTCCATGAGATCGGGGACAGCGGTTTGCATTTCAAATGCTGTTTCATAATTCTGAATCGCGGCTTCCACTTCAGGGTCTGCCCCAAGGTTCCCATTGGTCTGCAAGTCAAATTCACGAATCAAGTCGAGCTTGGTTTTCTGCAACTGGGCACTGCTTTCACTCGGCTTGATATTTGCCAATGGCTGTGCCTTAGGAAGAAACACTGAACCCTGGTATGCCGACGGGAGGAAACCAGACCCAAAACAGTCCAATCCACCTGGCGGAATCAAGCCACCATTGAGCACAACAAAACCGGGCAGTTCCTGATTCTCGCTGCCCAGTCCATAACCGAACCAAGCTCCCATGCTGGGCTTACCCTGCAGCCCGTTACCCGTGTGCAGAAAGTAGTTGGCAGAGGTGTGCTCGGAGAATTTTGATGTCATCGACTTTACCATCGCCAAGTCATCAGAAACCTCTGAGAGGTATGGAAACAGATCACTGATCCAATGCCCAGCCTCCCCTCGCTGAGAGAACTTCCACTGACTTTTGAGCACTTTACCAACTGCATCAAACTGCGTGGGAGCCAATTTGCCAATCACCTTTCGCGGGTCCTGACCGTCGTACTTATCAAGCTGAGGCTTGTAGTCAAACGTATCAACATGTGATGGCCCCCCGTCCATGTAAAGAAAGATGACGTTTTTGGCCGGCGCTGCAAAATGAGAGGGCTTTGCATCCCATGGACCAGACGCAAAAGAAGACGCAGACTTGTCGGATAGTGAACTCAACGCCACAGCGCCAAAGCCATTAGCACACCACTGAAGCATCTCTCGACGGCTTGTGGGGCGAGAACCAAAACGACCACAGTGATGCTGTAACTTCTTCGTCATTTTCAGTTTTCAATCAGAGTCGAATCAGAGGGTGAAATCCGTGGGAAACAGACGAAACACCAAACTGGATTCACCATCGTGGCCATGAGCGAATGCATCACTTTGAGTGATCGACCGGTGGGCATGGTGGACAGTTCGCAGGTCTTATCTCACTGCTGATTCCCATTGCAACAGTTTAGCATGAGGCAGCAGCTTTTGGTCCATCTCTTGCTGTTGAAAACCCTCTGATTTGCAATGCCGTCGGAATTTGAGGCAATTACGCAGAGGGTTTGGCGGTAGAACGCAGAAAAAACAGTCCCGTGAGCGTAAATGGCACGGCAACACTAATTTTCAGACCATTCAAGTAACAGACTTTACTTGTCTGTTGCCAAGTAAGCCGCGTAAACACGTGCCACATCACCCATGTAACTGACCGATGCGTCTTTAGCTGCCAAATCCAAGTACTGCTTCGCCTTGGCCCGATCTCCCGCAGCATCAGCATAAAGACCCAGATAAAAATTCCCATAGAAATCTGCAGACTCGCGAAGTCGCGTCTGCGGTGGAAAACTCTCCATTTTCTTAACCACCTTGTCAGTGTTCCCCGTGCTGAGCATTTGCAGCACCTCTTCCATCGGTGCGCGTGGATCATTGGGTGCAGGCAGAACTACTGCCTTGGCCTTCTCGAATGACTGAGCCTTGGCTACACAGAGAAAATGCCAAGCCGCATTTTCCACATCATTTGGATTTACCTCACGATGCACCTCAAATTGCTTGACTCCACGTTGGTAGTCACGCGCAAAGTAAAGTGCGATTCCGCGTTGCCATAGCCCGGCCAAGGCGTTCGGCTCAAGTTTCAAATAGCGGTCAAACAATTCTACCGCTTTGTCGGATTTGCCACTTCTCAAATAAACGTCACCTGCCAGTCGCAAGGTCGGAGGGTCGTTCGGCATCACCACCAGAAGCTTATCCACAGCCTCAACGGCTTTGGCTGATTCACCAGACTGCATCGCTTGCAGCGCTGCCGCACGAAGTGCAAAGGAACTCAACTGACCACCCTGTTTTATACCTGACTTGTCCTGAGTAACGGCAGTTGAACAACTGACAAGCACAAACATTAAACTCAAGGTTATAAATATCGATTTCACAACTGCTTTTCCTTCCCAAAACATCAGGTTTCTTTCTCGTATCCAGCGAAACACGCAATCAGGTTTTACACATCCAATGCGGACGCTGGCGAGACAATCTCCAGCAGTTCAATCGCGGGCTTTCGGTTGCAATGAATCAAAGCGGTCCGCCCATAAACTTGCCTGCCAACATCCAAGTGCATCAGATCAGCAAGACTGTTGCCCGCCTGAATTTTCCACAATCCACAAAGCTGTACTTCTCGCAGCACATTGTGATCAATGAGCACTCGACCCAGGGGCGTGGACCGACTCTCAATCTGCTTCCAAACATCCTCGTCCAATGCCCCGGTATCAAGACGCACAATGCCATATTGCACGATGCGGCCCGTATGCTCCGTAACGAGAGTGATTTCTCGCGAATACCAGGCCTCACTTCGGTGACACCGATGCACAACCACATTCACCTTTTCGCCGTAATGTGATTCGACCGTCACTGTCATGTGAGCGTGGTGATCAAGCAACGAATCATAGGGTGCAGGAACTTTCGCTACCGAACCAAACTCACCCAGCTGCGAATGACCAATTGGTTCGCTGTAGAACTCATTCAGCAAATCTCTGATATCGATGCGAGAATCATCGAAGGAAGCCACCTCGGTCTTAGGGTCACTCACTGTTCCTGCCGCCTAACCCAAGGGTGCTGATATACCAAGAGAAACAACAGCGGGTGTCGGCAACTCGGGTCGCTCCAATACGGTATCCACCAGAAAATAAAGCAAGCGGCGCAGCTCTTCTACATCGACCTCATCAGCCACTTTTTCGGCTCTTGCTTGATGTTTATCAACCAACTTCAAAGCCGTCTCAAAGACCCCTGCCTGCTCGTACAGTTTGCGAACCTGCATCAGTCTCTCAGTCTCAGAGAGACCGCAGTCGGATTCAGCCAACTCCAACAACCGTGCCGCATCTTGATCTGGCAAGCCCTGCAGCGCCAATGCCCACAGCAAAGTAGGGCGACCTCCGAATACATCTCCACCCGCAGACATTTTGTTTGAATCGTCACCGATCCAATCGCCGAGATCATTCAGAATCTGGAAGGCGACACCCATGTTACGACTGAACGTCCGAATGGCATCTCGATAGGGTGCCGAATCTCCGGCCATCCGCACGCCACTGAGCAAGGCTGCTTCGAACGCAGGAGATGTCTTCAACGCATAAACTTTCAAGGCATCAAGCGGAGTCAAGCGGCGGTCTTTTCCATCACGCCACAGCAACTCCGATCCTTGGCCTTCGGCAAGCCTCATGTGGGCAACGGCCAACGTATCAAGCACATCAACCCTTGCCTCACTCGGGACATCACTCTCATTACGACTCAACAGTCGGTACCCAAGCCCAATCAAATAGTCTCCTACGTTGATTGCAGTGGGTATGCCAAATCTCCGGTGAACGGCTGGCTGACCGTAACGGAACGCATCGTCATCCTCGATATCGTCGTGCACAAGACTTGCCTTGTGAAACGTCTCGATGCTCATGGCAGCACGACGGACAGAAATCGGAAATTCGGCAATGGCAGCCTCTGCATCAGGTCCTGTTGCCCGCCCACCAGTCATTGCGTCAAACGCGGCCAACGTAATGAATGGCCGTGAATGCTTGCCACCGCGACTTAAGAAGTCATACGCAATGTGCTCGGTTGCCGAGATTGCATCCATTCCTTCAATGTCCGGCACGCCTACCGCATTCTCTCCCAACGCGACCTTGGTGCGAATGCGTGGAGCAAGTGAGTCCATGGACTCCGCCTTGAACAAGTCACTGGCGGCACGCATTAAATGAACATAACTGCGGGTAACGCTTTGAGCCGGTTTGTAAGGTGTGCGGATCATCTCATTGACCCATGGCTCATCCACTTTTGTGTTACGGCAGTCACTGCTCAACAGAGGCACAGCCATGCAGGGGATCCCCGCGAGCAGCACTTTATCAATTGCTTTTTCCAACACGTTCAAACAGGCAACACCCACGACTGCGTCGACATAACCACCAACAATGATCTTCATGACCACCGGCGACCCCTCGGCCACGAGCACCCGATACCCCATTTCCTCGGCCAAACCACGGAAATCTGCGATACTACAAGCACCACACTCTTTGCAGTTCATCCCGAATTGGTCGTATTCGGCAGGGCAACCTTCTGCATGTTTCAAACAATGCGGTAACAGAAACAGACGACGTTCTGGCGGAACTGCTGCTAGCGATTCCTTCCAGAACTCGCTGCTGATCATGACCATCATCCAACCGAGATACGCTTCTGGTAAATCAGCCTCTTCCAATGCCCGCCGGGCGACTTGTTCCATCTCGTCCTTGGTCATTGGCACAGCCCGATCGATACGGGCCGCAATCTCTGCGCAGCGAGCCCGCAAACTCTCACGCAACTCAAGTGTGTCGGGCACTTCCTTGAGATGACTGGTCTTCCGACGTGCCGGTCTGGCCGCGGGAGTAGCTTCCGACGTCGGCGCTGTGTCGTTCGTGCTGAGTCCGCTGGACAAACCTATACCTCAGGAAGCGTTTGTGTATGATTCTGTAAGGAATTCGTCTTGTTCGTTGACCCTTGTTGGGCCGGTTTGTCTGCCGCAAGCTGAAGGTAGGTCCCCAGAGCACCTGTCGTGAAAATCAGAGGATAAAGGCGTTCGTGGTACCAAAGCTTGGCAAAATAAAAGCCGATGGGCCAAGGCAACCGATGCCGCTTCTGATCAACACTATCCAACAGGAATTCGACGCCGTCGATTATAGCCTGACTCATCGCTTTGGTCCCACCATGCTGAACCACAGATTGTGCCTCATTACGGTCAGTTTCAGACATTCTGTCTCGTTTTGTATCCTCATCCATCGTCAGAAGAGACGAGTTTTTCCCGCAAAGTGCAACGGTTACCAACGCTTCGACCGCTAGTGCCGTTTCTTCGACGCTGCTGACAAACTCAAATTCCCGGAACTGATTTTTTTTTAGCCAAGGGGCGATAGACCCGCCACCTCCCCAACCGCCATCACTATTTTGGTTCTTTACCAGATATTGACACCCAGCTTGCAACGCCTTTGGATTCAATAAACCAGAGTTCGCAGCAAGCAAAACACGCGATGTTCCGTACACGGGATTCGACTCATCCGACCGATCTTGGTTCCCAAACCAGAGGGGCAACCAGGATCCATCAGGCTCCTGGTTCTTTTCCAAAAATCGGGCTCCCAAGGCTATGTGTCTCCCAATCCGAGCCTCAGTCTCTGCGACGTCATCCACAACCAGGGCTCGCAGAGCGTGCGCGGTCAAGTCGTTACTGCTGCGGTCAAAGGGCAGCTTCCCCCAACCCCTACAGAATGTCGGCCAACCACCATCCCGATTCTGTAGCTTCAACAACCAAGACCGGCCAGCTGCAATCGACTCCTCACAGCTCTGTTTTCGCTCGCCATCCAACGACGCCTTGATGTGTCCGAGCGCTAAAATCGCAGCCGGTGTATCGTCGCTGTCCGGGACCGCACCGCTTAAATCACTCCAACCCCAACCACCTGGCTCAGCTCCTGTAAAAGGATGACGTACCTCATGCTGACATCCAAGATGCCACTCCACTAGATCAGGAGTGCACCACGCACGGTCGTCTGTTGGATCAGCCGCAAGGGCATTCATTGAAAGAGAGGTGACCCAAGTTGCCAAGTTGGTATCAATCGGCCAACTACCGTCTTCGTTCATCGACTCCTTTAGAAACTTAAGCCCACGCCTCGAGACGTTGTGATTGGCCCGCTTTGTCACAGCAAGACTCATGACAACAAAGGAGGTCAGCGGTGTTGCTTCGAGATAACCTCCGCTTTGCGGCTGCATCTTTTCCAACACTCCCATGCTGCGACCAACTGCTGCTGCCCGAACCCATCGGATCGGAAAAAAAGCCCGTGGTCCATGAAAATGCCTCGCCTGACCAATCGCGACCAATGCAGGAATCGCATAACTGACGACTGGCATCTGAAGCAAACGATACATCGACTGCGGAAAGATAGCTGCTTCAAACGGTAATGCAGCAACTGCTTTCCAAGGGACTAAACCTGCAATCGCCATATTGGTAAGAATGGGAACTACGAATGTTTTATCCGTACCATATCGCTGCTTCAATGCATCCAAGCCACCCATCTGCGCAATGTACTTTTCCAGCGCAGCGATCGACTCAGAAGTCAGCGTGCTACCCATGGCCTGATCCGCCAACGCAGCAGCAGCCAGCACCAGATAGCTGGTTGCGATATTGGAATGACTACGATCTGTATCCCCAAATCCACCGTCTTCATTCTGCTGGGATTGCAGGTACTGAACCCCGGATGTAACGCAATGCCTAATCTTCTCATCAGTGATGCATCCACTGCGCAGCGAACCCACAGAGTGAATCAAGACAGAAGACATCGCGCTGATGGCCGTAGCAGTACTTAGAGCGGAGGGCGAAAGCGTCCCCGTCCAATGGTGGCCATCATGCCGCTCAGCCAACAATTCATCACGAAGTTGGTCGAGCGTAGCCCGAGTTCGTTCAAGGAGAGTTCGATTCATCACATTGGTTTTCCAACAATTCGCTCGTCTGCTTTCCCTTGGCCGACGCCCGACCAAACAGCATCCCGTGGGTCACGATACCCCCCGTCTGTGACTGCCACTTCCTCTGGCTGCCACTGCCCGCGCCGCCCACTGTCGCTGACCTGAGCTACTTGTCAAGAACCTATTAAATCCTTCGCGAATCGTACCTGATCAGATACTCACCCTTCAAAAACGCAAAACAGAAAACCCCGCACGGCGGGATTCTCTATTGGCACCATCGCTTGCGACTCTCTTTTTTGTGAACTCCTGAGTTGCCATGACATACACTAACAGCGACAAACTTAGAGTGCAAAATACAACAACCGCCCCCCTCCTCTTTATTAACGGATGGTAACCTTTCATGCGACGACGTGAATTCATTGAAACATCTGCAGCGGGAACGCTAGCAGCCTGCGGGGTGAACCTGAGCAAGACGCACGTGGATGCGCGAGAACCCATCCAGCGTGTCGGACCCCCGCGTTTTGAAGTGGGGCTCGCAGCTTATTCGCTTCGGAAGTACTTTTCCTACAATAAGCGAAAGGCACAACAACCGTCCAAGGATGGACCAGCCATCGACATGATCGGTTTCTTGGATTACTGCGTCACACACAATATTGATGCCGCTGAACTTACAAGCTATTTTTTTCCACCGGACGCTGACCGCGATTATTTCCTCGACTTGAAGCATGCCGCGTTCATTCGTGGTGTCGCTATTTCTGGCACAGCGATTGGAAATAACTTCACTGTGGGTGCTGGGGCAAAACTTGACACTGAAGTAAGCGAGGCGAAACGGTGGATCGATTACGCCAGTTTGCTAGGTGCACCACATATCCGGTTTTTTGCTGGAACCAGTAAGCAACTTGAAGGGAATCCGAAGCGTCTTGATGAAGCAATTGAGGCCTTGAGGCAATGTATTGAGCATGCTGCCCAACACGGAATTTTCATCGGCGTAGAAAACCACGGCAATCTTACACCGGCCCAATTGCTTGAAATCATGAAACGGATTGACAGCCCATGGCTTGGCATCAATCTGGATACAGGGAACTTCCACTCGAAAACCCCCTACGAGGATCTTGAAGAGTGCATCGACTTTGCGGTCAATATTCAAGTCAAAGTCAGCATGAAAACACCGGAAGGAAAAAAATACCCCGCCGACATGGAACGCATTGGAAAGATTCTGAAGAACGGCAACTATCAAGGCTATGTGATTCTTGAATATGAAGACGAAGCACCCTATCAACAGATACCGCGTGCACTTGCAGAACTCAGACGTGCACTTTGATGTTACGTAAAAGCGGGTCGATTTGTGCAATAACTGCTCACCACACGAATGGCTTCAGGGTGTTTCACGACACCGTGAAACTGACCTGCGAACATGACTGGTCATTACTTGCCAAAAGCAGAGGAATATGCGTTGCCCGACCTTACCCACGTTGATTCATGGTGACTCAGGCTGCGACGTTTGCTATTGAACATTGAAGAGAGCTTCTCCCCAAACACATGTTCAAAGCACGACGACGTCTTCATGACCGCTTTATTTCCACAAGCCCTTCGCAGCTTGCGATGCATGATCGCTGTGTTGCTCATCCACGCTTGGAACTTTCCCGGCGTGGCAGCGGCAGATAAGCCAGCGTGGCAAAATGGGATTTCTACTTGGGATGGCAGAAGTTACCAATCACCAGCCATCGCAGATCAAGCTCCACAGTTGACGTTGCCCGCTGTGGACAATCGTCCACCTTCTTACACACTCCCAAGTGATCCCAGCACATCTGGCACATTACGGGCAATGTCGGCACAACACTTCGCAAAAAATCCGACTTCACCTTCGCTTCTTGCATCACCACCGATTCAAAAGCCACTTACGTTGCCTCGCGAAGCCACGAACCACCCAACCGCAAGCACCCGAACGAGTTCCAATACCCCGCTTGGGGCAACAGGCCCTGAGCAACCAGACTTCGCATATCCTGGCAACGCCACAGCACTCCGTGCATCCACCAAAGGGGAACAGGAAGCCTCAATTCCGATGACATTGTCATCACTGCCGAATGACGGCTTGGCTAGTTCTGCAAACACAAATCCCAAGTCTCTGGCATCTGAAAACGCCGACGACAACTCCTCAAAGCCGCTCCACCTCTCATCGCCAAAAATGAGCCAAGACGCTGAGGCATCCTCCAGCGAATCATTAACGTCAAAAGCATCGGGTAGTGAAGTCGATTCTAATTCCAGCCCAGCAGACACTGATGGTTCAAAAGCCTCTACATCAAGTGACCTTAAATCCGTAGCGTGGGGTTCACCAGAATCAGCACCACTGCAGACAGAAGTGACACGCTGGTATCAGTATCCACGCGAGTGGATCAAAGGCTGGAACTCTCACGCGGAATTCGGTTTAGATGGGAGTGACGGGAACGCCAACACCCTCGCGATGCAGGCTGGCCTAGAACTGAAACGAAAAACAAAGGTTTATACGCTCGGTATGGACATCAATTATCGACAAGCCAGCAGCCGCAACACAACGACCGAGCAGAACGGTCGCTTCAATGTTAATTTTGACCGCCTCTTGGGCAAAACATCGTGGTCCGCCTTTGCAAAGCACGGTATGGAATGGGACAAGTTCAAGCCGTTTGATCTACGCCTGAACCTAAACGGTGGTTTTGGTTACTACTGGATAAGAAGCGACACATCAACATTTGCAACTCGCTTCGGTGCTGGTGCATCCCGAGAAATTGGGGCTCCCATCGATAACTGGATCCCTGAAGCTGTCTTTGGAATGGAAGCAGAGCGTCAACTCACCGCGCGACAAAAACTGAAGGGAAAGTTTGATTACTTTCCTGCATGGGAGAACTTTGGCGACTACCGCCTTGTCAGTGACGTGTCATGGCAAATTCTTCTCGACGGCAGTGAAAACCTCAGCTTGAAACTTGCTGCGACAGATCGCTACGACAGCACCCCGCAGGGTGCCAAGCCCAACGACATTTACTACTCGCTTCTACTGCTCTACAAGTTTTAGAATACGAACTTCGATAACACTTGGGCGTGTGGCTAAGATGTAATCATAAAAATCCTGCAACCTGGTTTCGGGCGTTGCATTACCAGGACTCGTATTTTTAACGCACAAAAACCTCAATGGTCTCATCATTGCGCGGCCTCGGAATGACGGTCTGTGCCCAAGTTGGAGGCCCCATCAAGCCTCTCACATTACGCGAAAATCCGTAGCGTTCACTTGGAAAACCGACTGCGTTCTTATTGAGCATTCCATCGTCATTTTCATCGTGAAATACCGCTATCGCAATTTTCTCTGGTAGGTCAGTAAGTGGCACGGGAACATAAACCTGCCCGCCTGCGATCGGCTCAACACCCGCGAAGACAGCATCAGCAGGACGTTCGAAAGTAGATTCCGCGCCGTAAATCGCAATTTTCATCGTACCTTTATCATTCGCCGCCCCAAGAATGCGGATGATCGCAGTTCCTGATGCTCCAACGGTGTCGTCAAAGACAGCGTCAATGTTGTCGGAATCAGGAAAACGCGGAGCTGCAAACGATAGATTCTGCTTGTAGAACAGCAGGCTGGCACCTACGAGGAAAATGATTGCAACAAAACCCAGCAACAAGTTGCCATGGTTCGCGTTCCAGGGCCCCGGCTCCTTGCCAGAGTATTCTGAGTCCGGGAGGACGGGCGAATCCTGCGTCAAAACAACACCTTTTCCAAAAAATCAGCAATCAAGTCAGCACAGCCTCATTCTAACACTTTCCCGAACGCTGCCCGAAGGGTAAGCACTATTTTCTGTTGACCGGACTCAAGAATTTGAAGTTCCCTCGCGACGAAAACGTTCCAAAACTTCTATCAATTCCTGCTGATGCTCAAGCCAGGAGTCAAATTGACCAGCTTCATCATCCCATCGCACCCACATCTCTGACCGATCAGTCAGGACAAGCTTCAACGCATCGATAGCACGTGGAATCAAAAAGTCGCAGTTCAAATCATGATGTTGTTCACACCACTTTGCAGCCGCATTAGGAAGACCCAAACGCGGCCCTGACTTGATACCACACAACATTTCTGCACTGCATACAACGCCGATGCAAGCAAGAAAATCAAGATGGTCCAGCCCTGTCAGGTCCAAACACTTTACGAAGAAAGCGATCGGATCAGAATCATGAAGATCCTCGAGCCAATCACAAGCAATCTCGTCCTCAAACGTTTTGTAGCCCCAAGAACTCATCAAATTCAACCCGTCGCTACTGGGGAACAACCGTTGTGCAGCTACGCGGTATCAACCAACGATACCCGCGGAACGAAGACAACGTGCAGAAGAAATACACAACCTTCAAGCCAGCCAGATGGATGAAGCAGCATCCGGCGGTTACACCAAGGGACGTCGCCAGGAAAGATTCGAGAATCCTGCTACGTCGTGCTATCGACCTCTCGGACACTGACACAACCGTGTCGGTTATTCAATATCCGAAAAGAATCCAACTGTATGCCGCTCAAACGGTCAATGTTCCAAAAAGCAGTTGTTCAAGAACCAGGACCTACTTGTCCCACCACCAGTTCTCGTTTGTACCGGCAAGTGCTGTGCTACAAACCTTGGAAAGATTTGCATCAGTTCGTTGCTTCTCAACCACTTCGAAACCATTGATATCGACACCACCTGATGCTGTCACAACCCATTTGCCGCCACGTCCACGAATGAAGCTACATTGCGGGTCAACGGCCTTCGGAGTGACATAACTGGAGAGAGGCAGATCATCGCTTTTCGCGGTGAAAAGGTTGAGATCAAGATTTGCCTTCTTCGCAAGACCTTCTTGGGAGATCAACGTTGCCACAATGGTCATGTCCATGATGTTCTGGAGGTCAGAGAAAATCGGCATGCGTCGTGACAACTCATCGTATTTCTTGGTCATGGCATCGGCCCATGCTTGGGCGAACTTGTCTTTCCTGCCAGTTTGGGATGCGGTCCCATCGCCGCTGATTGCATCAATTTCGGTCATCGTTTTGACACCCTGACCACTCAACTTCCAAGCCAATCCGTCCTCACTCTTTGCAAGCGAGTCATAATCGCAGGCCATCCACCAGCGAGGATTCTGGTTGGACGCGTGAGCACTGTTCTTCGCCATTTCGAGGTAGCTGTCCAAACCATTGACCTGCGAAGGAGCCAGCCCCATTGCGACGCGTTTCATTTCGTAGTCGGCCGCGACCATAGTTCGGGCGAACCGTGAATCAGTGGGAACACCGGTCAGCTGAATTGTTTGTGGCCCAAAAGCTTCTCGCATGGATGCTTCGTATACCGCTGGATTCTGTCCGGGACGCAGCGTGATACGACGCATCAGCTTCTGTAAACGCAAACGCCCTTCGGCAGTTGGCTCGATCGAGCAGCTGATCCCTTCCTGACGTGCGGTCTCGACGCTTCGCAAGGCGACAACCAAGTCGGACAGACGCATCGTTGCTCCACCCGTCACCGTGCCAACCACAAATCCGTCCGCACGGACTTTCCATGGCTCTGCAGGACCCGCGATAATGACGTCGTTCTTCTCTTTGTCCACAAAGACATATTCGATTCGCTGCAAACCAGCCAGATACTGAACATCACGTGGAATCTCGCGACCTTCCTTATTGGCCTTCATGATGGCGTTTTGGATTCCACGAAGCGAAACCATACGCATGTTGGCCTGCTTGGCGATATCACCGGCGAGCGGGGCCCACCCCTGTTCCATGGCAGTTGTGAGTTCCTGCAACTCTTGCACGGTTGCAGTCCGCATTACGCCTGAGGCATCAATCATGACACCACCAACAGCTCGATTGCCGCCACCGAACTGTCCAGCTTGGACAGTGGTGGTCAGTGTTAAAACACCGAGGAAGACGGGGAAGAGAGAACGAAGAATAGTTTTCAAGGCAAAATCCATCGCGGTGGATCTCCGGGAGTGCTGGCGGTGTCGGACACCACCAGAAGTTAAAGGTTTTATTAGCTATAGCTTATTGTGACCAATGTTTCGCAATTTTTCGAGCAAAAACTGCCTCATGAAGAAGATACTTCACTCAAAAAACGTCGGCAACTGAAGGTTATGCGGTCTCGTCTAACTATCAACGGTGGACGGGAAATGTCCCAGATTCTAGTTTGGAGGGAGTAATAAGCGGAACAGCAATGGTCAAATTTAGGCATCAAAAGCCGATCCCACGACCTCGGAGCATGCATTTTGACCGCAATGGAACGTAATCAGTCGGAAAATCCCCCTCCTCAACCAGTGGGAGATAGGAAGGCAATGGGCGTTAAGAAAGAGCAGGGTGCCTACTTGATCCTGCGGAGTGCGGGGCGTTGGAGCGACGTATTTCGTCTTTCCGCGCCCAAGGGAGCCGTCTTGGGACGAGCCTCGGCAAATGAGATCGTCATTCGTACGGAACAGGCGAGTCGACAGCACGCTCGCGTTTTCTGGTCTGTGGACAGCTGGATTCTCGAGGATATGGGCAGTCGGAACGGTACGCTGCTCAATGGGCAGCCGATCTCGTCACCAACGCCTTTGCAAGATTCAGACGTGGTCGAAGTGGCTGGTTTCGCGATTACGTTTGCTCGCAGAATTGAAGGCGGAATCGGTGAACCCGTGCGGTCACCCACCTCCGCGAGCCAAGCCACTGACGACCAGATCACCCTCGAGATGGACCCTTCTGCCATCACCGACCGACGACGGCACAGTTCCTATCTTTTCGATCCTGCCGGTTCTGCCAAATCTGCGTCGGAAGCCAACCACGGCCACTCCAGCCGACATTTGCTGCAACTCGCTTTTTCCTTGGCACGTTGTGAGGATATGGAACAAGCAGTCGACATTGTGTTGGACTGCCTTGCTGCTCATGTGCCTTTGGATACTGCGGGGGCCTACGTATGGCACACGAACAGAACGCGTGGAAAGTCGCAGGACATTTCACTGGCAGGCACCCGACAATCAGGTTCTCGCAGTTACCGTCGTCCACCTGAGTCTTTACTGGCCTCCGTTGCCAAACAAGACGGCGAGGCAGTGCTGGCACGTAACGTCATGGGTGACGAGCAACTAGCTACTGAAAATAGCCGTGGGGAACTCGATGCTGAAAGCGTGGTCATGTCGCCCGCGAGAGATCAGGGAAATCAGCTACGTGGTGTCTTACACGTCACCACAACCGCAGGCACCCCTCCGCTTGGCTCAAACGAGCTTGAGTTCATTGTTGCGACCTGCGAAATTTTTGGCGAGTCGCTTGGGAATCTTGCTGACCGAAAACGCTTGGATCGCTCGCTTCGACAGAGCCAAAAGCAAATCAAGGAATTGCAGAATCGGCTTGGAAACAAAGTCAACATTGTTGGCAAGAGCACATCGATCGGCGAAATAGTGCAACAGATCGGCATGGCCGCTCCTACCAACGCGACTGTCCTCGTGCGTGGCGAATCAGGTGTCGGAAAAGAACTGGTCGCTGCTGCACTCCATCATGCGAGTGATCGAAGCGCCGGACCTTTAATCTGTTTGAATTGCGCAGCACTTTCGCCTACGTTACTCGAGAGTGAATTATTTGGGCATGAAAAAGGCGCCTTCACTGGGGCGACAGAACGAAAACGGGGCAAGTTTGAAGCCGCCGACGGCGGCACTTTGATGCTGGACGAAATCGGTGAAATGAGCCTCGAGGTGCAAGCTAAATTCCTCCGAGTACTCGAGGGACACCCCTTTGAACGCGTGGGAGGACACGAAGCAATTACCGTCGATGTCCGCGTTGTCGCCGCCACAAATCGTGATCTGCAGACGATGGTTCGTGAAGGTAAATTCCGCCAGGACCTGTACTACCGACTGCACGTTGTTGAGATCATCGTGCCACCACTTCGAAATCGAGGTAAAGACTGCCTGCACCTGGCTGATTACTTCCTCAACCAATTCAATCAGGAAATGGGACGTAGAATCGATGGGTTCTCAGATGCTGCCAAACAGGCTCTCCTCGAATACTCTTGGCCTGGTAATATCCGCGAGCTAAAAAATGTCGTGGAGCGTGCCGTCGTCCTGAACACCAAAAAACGCATCGAAGTGACAGACCTCGCCCTTGCACCTGCGGGGCAAACGATGCATGCGAGCAGCCAGGCCGATGAACCAGTCGAAATGACGCTTGCAGCATTGGAACAAATCCACATCGAACGTGTGCTGCGACACACTGATGGAAACAAAAGCCGAGCTTCCGCAATTTTAGGTATCGAACGCAGTACGTTGGACCGCAAGCTAAAACGTTTTTCGGCCGCACAGTGAGCCGCGCTCTATCCGGTGATAGCCGGTAACCATGAGCTCACACAGCCGTTCGTTGCTTATCACTCGCCCCCCGTAAGAACCTTGCATGGTTCACACGAACCCTGAAAGTTGCGGGATCGATCATCCCTCAAGATCGAGATTTCCGCCAAGGTCCATTCGAACGTCTCCGTTAGCGGGGGGAGAAATCCACTGACCATCATTGCCAGATGGAGCCTCGAGATCAGCCTCACCTTCCTCTGACTGGGGTTCATCACGATCATCATGACGTGCAAACTGGTCGAGCATTTGGCGTCCATTCCCGTGACGATCTCCTGTCTGACCACCAGCATCAATCGCGTTTGAATCAGCCGACTTCCCCCCAGGTTTATCTGCGGTGGTTTGCTGCCGTGTTGATTCAACGGCTTGCGAATCAGCTTCACCCCCACGTGCCGCGGCACGACCGGTCCCGGCAATCGAGGCTGCGGCAGCACTCGGATTGATGTTCATTGACTTGTCCTTCTGTTTTGAAAGCCTTGGTCAAATATTTAAAACGGCAGCCAGTTTCCCAAGCCAGTTTTCGGCTCTCTTGCAATTTCTTGTGAGTCATCCGAGATGGCGGGGAAAATCATTTCGAGGGTCTCCTCAACACCTTCAAGAGCTCGCCTCTGATAGGTCAGCGCGTGCAATGGACCGCGGACATCGATGGTCCACAAGGTGTATTCCTCACCCAACGTCAGAAGTCCCATCAGGGTATTCCGAGGGTTCACCTGCGTTTGAAAGCTTACGTCAAGCTCTTGGCGATTGTCGAGTTTTCCGTAGCCTTTTAATGCTATCAGCTCACCAGAAACATTTATTTTGTCAAAGGTGATGGTTTCTCCAAAAAGCTCGAAGTGAAGTTCAGCATCCGTCAATGCTGAATAGTCTTGTTCGTCCGGCTTCTTGATCCTGAGCAACTCCATCACTTGATCCATCAGTGGCAGCTTATACAAAGTTGCATCGCGCACCAACGACCAGCCCTCGCCACGTAACATGCTGACATTGCCAAGCTTGCCAAACAGCCGCGTACGTCCCCGTAGCCTTCCAGACATGTCATTCCCGTTTTGACCAAAGTCCGCGAGGATATTCGGCACCATCGCATCGTCGAGACTGACGATCACATCAAAGTCACCAGTTGACAACTGTACTTTGCCATCCATCTCGAGCGTGCCGCCAAACAGATTTCCGTGAAGCTTATTATCTTGCAACTCGGACTTCTTCGAATTCCCCGCAGCAACAGTATCCATCGATTTTGTTTCACGAGCAGGACTCCCCAGATACAACATCGTATTGGCAACTGAAAAAGGACCTTGAATGTTTGTCAACTGGAGATCATAAACATGCATGGAATCGATCTGAATATTTCCATTCGCAAAGATCCCACGGTCATCTTGCCTACCGGTCACTCTGACACTACCCCGCATCGAATGCACAGGGCCCACTTCGGCAATCCGGTTGCCCTCCAATTGTAATGCAATGTCCCAGTCCAACTCAGGGTTCATGTGCATCGCGTCGGGTAGTGCAATCCGCGTTGCCCCGGAAACCCCAATCGGCCCACGCAACTGCAATGCCTTCATTCCTTCACGCATCTGCGCTGGCATGGCAGCAATGAGCTCCACATCGGGTAATAACCGACTGCCCGTATGCAGATTCAACGTTAACTCCCATCTGCCCTGTGCGTTTTGGCGGCAAATCCCGTTGGCAGACAACATCGATGCATCATGTCGACCTTTCAACGAAATCAGTTTGACTGTCGAGCCATCGTAAAAGACGGATCCAGCCGTCACGTCAATTCGGTAGGGTAATGAACTGGGACGCAAGCTCAGAGTACGACTGGTCACCAGATCAGTTTCAAATTGTTTAGCGCCCAGCTGCAGATGAAGCTTGCCACCGGATCCATGCTGCTCAAGATTGACTGTCAGTTGGTCAAGACTACCTGTAGGAGAAATCGAATCCCAGATTCTTCGTGCGTCTTCGGGTAACGAGTTACGAAGCGAGTCATCCATCAACACATTGGTCGCATCGAACTTCAGCTTCAAATGAGAGGGCATTGCCGTTGCCGGCTTCCCCACTGCGGTGTTGATGGTGCCCCCAGGTTGCTGCGATTTTCCTGCAATCCGATAAGAGCCGCGGCAAACTACATCATGCCCATTGGCACTCACCCCGCTAAGGTCATCCAATTTCACCACATCGTCTTCGACCTGTAGCTTTCCCGTCACTTTGTACAACGGGTAACGAAACTTTTCATATCGAATGTACCCATCGCTCACTCGCAAATCAATTTTGCGAGAGGACCGACCATTCGCATCGGTTGTTAACAATGCTGTTACCAGATGCAGGCTACCACGAGGCCTCAGCGATCGCGTGAATGCTTCCAACTTGGACGTGGGGCCGTCCCGTGGCGACATCGACTTCAACAGGGTGGCATCAATGGGAATCGGACCGTCAGTTGTGATCGCAAAGGCCTTCTCAAGTGTGACCCCCGGCTTGACCGGAATTCGAAAAGCGCACTGCATCTGGTTCGATCCGATGGTACCCCCCAGTCTTTCCGCCACCGCCATACCATCACGAACTTCAACTTTCCCAAACAGATTTTCGACTGGATAGGGAAAGCGATCATATTGGACATCCACCCCTTTGCAAGTGACGTGACCATCGAGCTTCCACTGCAAACCCTCGTGCAGCAGTTTGCCCTCAATATCTACTCGCCCGTAAGGTGAAAACTTATGCCAGTTGGCTTGCATTTTGGCAGGCAAGGCAGCAGCCAGACGCTCGTCAAGCATGATATTGCCTGCATTGATCTGTAGATCTGCATTGCACGGCCACCCGTGACCATGGATTCGGCCGCTCGTCCGCACCAAAGAATCGCCAAACATAAACTGAGAAGTTTGAATGGAAACACCATTTGGATCACATATTACAATCCCACGCAGCTGTGAAATTGGTTGTGGAATTGCCTGATGAGAAAAACGGCCTTCATGAATCGTCGTTGTCAATTTGTAGTCCAGCTTTCCAGTCGACGACCTGTGGACAGCAAAGCTTGTATCGCCGATACACTGAAGATCACGGACTTCTCTGACTTGCTTACGCCATTGCGGTGGCAAACGATCAAACAGGTCACGACTCAAATAAGCGCCTTTGACTACTCCCCGCACATCTACACCGCGGCTTGACGTATTTACCTGAAGAACCAACGAATTTGCAAAGTCGGTCGATCCACGAAATGTGATCGCGTCGTCTGTCCTGCCCTCGCCATTTGGCGTGCGAACAAACAGAACCTCAGGAAAGGTTGCAATCATCGGTCGGCTTTTTGAATCACGATCGACCAGATGCACTCGTAAACGACGGATTTCCATCCGTGGTGTGACCGGACCAAATTCCGGCATCGGCAACAATTCGCTAATCGATGGAGTACCATCCTGCAGCAACCGTGTGTTGACATGAACTCCATCCAACAAAACGCGATGCGTGTTGAGCGGTAAACCTCCGGAACCAAGCTTGCCGGTATCCAGATCGGCCTCAACTGTCAAACGCTCGATGCGCACCAATTCGCTATGTTGCCCGCCGTCGATAACCGCTAACGGATCAACAATGCGTAAATCTTCGAAAACGAAACCGATGTTCTTGTCAAAGTATCCCCGGCGAAGCGAAACCACGTGTGCAGGGTAGTGCTCCTGAAAGACTTTTAACACATGTCGGCGAGCAGTCTCACCGACAGTTTGTGGCGTCAGTGTGTAAACCACAAAAACGACGGCCATGCATACGAGCGCAGCACTTAACAGCCGCGAGAGAAGTCTCGGCTTAGCGGAAATCGGCGCATCCTTAGTGCCATTCAAACCCGAACCTTAGAGCGTTCAGTTATCGCGAGCGTTCCATCACGTCGCGGCCGGATAATAGTCCTGTCTTCAGGTCCCCAGCCAGCCCAAAAACTGCCAAAAACGGTAGAGCCACGGCGATTGCCATGGACTTTCCAGCGAAGCGGACATCGAAAAAACACTTAATGCAAGCATTGCATAGAGCGTTCCACGACGGGCAGCTGTCGTCTCAAACCAGGCCATGACCGGGGTGGCAACAAGCAACCACAAGGGCGCGAACCACAACAGCCACCGAAAACAAATGCTGACGCCACCGTAATTACGGTCGATCAATGGACGATTCAGATAAAATAAGAAGCAAACAATTGAGGCAACTGAGATCGCTAGCATCAAACGCCTGGACTCAGAAGAACCACGCACCATCCCTACCAAGAGCCCTACGGGCACCAACAACCACAAGGGCGTCAACGAAAACAGCCCGTGATGGCCAAAGGTCATCTGGGCGAGATAGACAAGTTTGGAGGATTCACCCTTGTCAACGCCACGACGTGCTCCATCTTTCCAGTAGGTGTTGGGATACTCATACCAATCATCCCACCTTGCAACCGACCATCGATTACCTGCCAAAAGCAAGGCAAACTGACGCTCGTCACTCCTTACAATCCAGCGTGCTGCCTCATCGGATTCACTGACCTGAAGTGCATCGTTGCTGGCAATCAAGCCCGCCTCACTCAAACACGTTCGAATCTCTCTCACGATCGCTTCGTCAGGTTCAGTGGAGTCAGTATCCGACGCATCGAGCACGGCAATCGTCGGACCATTTCCCCGATGGGCATACGGAGGACGCAGACTTTGGTGCGCTAGCCAATTCGTGCCAAAGAAGCCTAGAGCAACGACCACCACCCCTGCCACGAAAGGCAAGACGGATGCACGATTGGCCCAAGCAAATAACCCAAACCAAAACACCAGCATCGAAAACGCAGGCAGTTCATTGGCTGCCGCGAACGCAGCCCCAGCACCAGCCAACAGATACAACAACTGCGAACGCTTCTGTGAATCACTGCCAGTGAAATCCATATCTTTCGGCGTTCCTGTTTTCGCGCCCCCAGAAGCATTTGCCTCGGCATTCAAGGTGCCAATTCCACCAACAGTCACCAGATAAATCCAAGCCACCACTGCCGTGGCGGTAGCAGCTGGCAAGTGATTATTCAAAGAGATGGCAAACGGCAGCAGCATCGTCCCGAAGCAGCATCCCAAAGCAGCCATTCGTTTGGACCAGTCATTTTTCCCAATTCGTTCGATACACCCCATGGTGGCAAAAAAGAAGAGAGCCAAAAGAGGCAGGTTGACGAGCGTTAGCAGAATTCTTGTCAGGTAAATCGGCTGATCTGTCAAAGTCATACCCGTGACAAGATTGACAACTTTGTAAATGCCGGCGACTGCAGTGGGAAACAGCGGTGGTTTACTGCTGTAATAGTGCTGCTTGTCATCAGCTCCCAAGTGCCGCACTTTATCGATTGTCTGCCACGGATAAATGTGGCGACGAACCGGGTCTGCGATTTGAATCTGTGAGTCGATTGCATAAGTCCCATGCTCCACGAGTGACGCAACGGTACACCACCGACTTCGATCATTTGCACTCAGAAATGCTGTTGTTCCGTCACGACCTGTAACAACGGAGATGCGTCCGGCAGTCAAGGCCAGCGCTATCAAAGCAAACACCAGGTAGGCAGAGCGTCTTGCTTTTACGTCACACGCGGCTTGCTCGGTCATGAATCTTTCCCCTGCGGATCATCACCGGCCTGACTGTTCGCGTCGTCGCGTATTCCGGCAGAATGCTCTGCAATGCTAAACGTCTCGTGTGCTTTATGCGTTCGCGCAACAGTCAATTCTGCTAACAGACCTGCAAGCACGAACTGCGCCCCAAGCAAAAGTGCGACGATGCAGTAGTAAAAAATTGCTTTTTCATGGAGGTGCACGGGATCAAAGCTATCGATCAATCGCGAGAGAACCCACCACAGTGATAGTGACAAAATACCGACCCCACCTGCGGTGAAAAACAGCATTCCTCCCACTCCGATG
Source organism: Rhodopirellula sp. (assembly GCA_002690925.1). Taxonomy (GTDB): domain Bacteria; phylum Planctomycetota; class Planctomycetia; order Pirellulales; family Pirellulaceae; genus Rubripirellula. The sequence continues at coordinate 3,939 of NZGD01000128.1, read as the reverse complement.
AGATGTAGTGGGCGGCTTGAGAACCCGGTCAAGAGATAAATGGTCATCAGATCCAGAAAGCCCTTGATCATTCTTGAGAAGCCGTACTTCGAATGACCAAATCGCCGAGCGTGATGTTCGACAACAATCTCACTGGGTTTAAAACCTCGAGCAGCAGCTAAAACGGGAATGAAACGGTGGCGTTCGCCATACAGTTCGACCTCGTCAAAAACTTCCCGACGGTAGGCTTTGAAACCACAGTTGTGATCATGCAGTTTTACGCCGGTAAGTCTGCTGACCAGCCAGTTGAACACACGGCTGGGTAAAACCTTGTGCAAGGGATCATGTCGCACCTGCTTCCAGCCACTGACCACATCAAAACCTTCCTCCAATTTTTCAAGAAAACGCGGAATCTCCTGCGGGTCATCCTGCAAGTCGGCATCCATCGTGATCACGATTTCACCTGTACAAACCTCAGCACCAGCGGAAAGCGCGGCTGCCTTTCCGAAATTACGACGAAAGCGGATCGCTTCTGTGCCCACATGGGTCTGGACCAGTTCCTGCATGACTGTCCATGTGCTATCGGTTGACCCGTCATCCACAAACACGATTTGGGCTTGAATCTGATACTCTTTGCAGACGCTCAGAATGCGGGAGTGCAATTCTTCAATCGACTCAAACTCGTTGAGCGTTGGGATGATGAACGACACTTGACGGGCTCGCTGTTGCACTTTTGTCTCTCAGCTTGGATGAGAATGAGGGGTCGCGTTGCTTTCGGCAGCGGAACGTTCAGTCGTTTGATCATGTGAATCAGCTCTGACCGCAGTAGTGTGGTCAATTTTCCTGCCCTGCTGATGAGTGCCGGCATCAAAACCTCGCGGCGGGCAACTCGAGTATTCGAGAGGTGCGAAAATCAGACACCCGATGCACACTCAAGGCGGGGCCTTCATTATGCCCATCTGTCAGTGCTATACCAGCGGCAACCTCGTGCTGAGCGGTTGATGTCTGTGGATAAGTTGGAGTTCAAGAGCCAATTATTTTCGTGATCATCCTCGCTTTACCCGATTCCCACCCCCGAAGCTCAAGATGCTGTTCACTGAACGGATTCTGTAAAATGACAGCTGTCAACGTATTGAACACTCGCGACGGCATGTTGAGTGGTTTATAAATTGGCGTCCCAGTCACCCTCAAAGCGTTGTTTTGACGCTAGCACCTCTCTCTCAGACAAGTTGCTGTTGGTTCATGAACACTTCAGACTCACCCTCCCCGCAACGCCGGTTCAATACCAGGCTGGGCCTACTTTTATTTTTAGTGTACCTGACTTTGTACACCGGATTCGTACTGATCAATGCTTTCGCTGCGGACAAGATGGAAACCATCGTTCTAGCAGGACTTAACTTGGCAATCGTCTACGGCTTTGGGCTAATTGCATTCGCTCTCGTGCTGGCCCTGATTTACGGCCTGCTGTGCCGCAGAGACCCTGCTGAAGATATCGCGTCAGGTGAAGCAGCTGCAGCACAGGGAGATTCCAAATGATTTACGATCCCGCCCCGCTGGCTATTTTCATTTTTCTGGGCTTCGTGTTTGGTACCGTCGGGCTGAGTTTCTATCTCGGCCGCAAAGCAAAATCATCCGAAGGGTATTTTGCAGCGCACGGTCAGATTCCGTGGGCTGTCAATGGTGTCGCCTTTGCTGGTGACTACCTCTCTGCGGCATCATTCCTCGGCATTTGCGGGATGATTGCGGCGTATGGTTACGATGGATTTCTGTACTCCATCGGCTTCCTGGCCGGCTGGATTGTTGCTTTGTTTGTGATCGCGGAACCCATGAAGCGACTCGGTAAATTCACATTCGCAGACGCTCTGGATGCAAAATTCAATTCACGGGGCATCAAGGGTGCTGCAGGCATCAGCACACTCGTTGTCAGCATCTTTTATCTGATTCCACAGATGGTGGGTGCAGGTTCACTAATTCAGCCACTTCTGGGCCTCCCCCATTGGGTCGGTGTAGTGATGGTCGGTGTTGTGGTCATCATGATTGTGGTCACTGCGGGCATGGTCTCAACGACTTGGGTCCAGTTTCTCAAAGGGTCACTGCTTGTCATCTTTAGCACGGTTCTGGTGGTCATGTTGTTGCAAAAAGGCCTGACAACCGACACAAGCAGTTTCGAAACCATTGGGCCACTGAGCGAACAAGCCCTGAAGCAAGACACAATCGCGGGCCGAAAGGTGATCCCCCCCACAGGCGGCTGGTTGAGTTCTGCCAACAAGAAACAGGAATTCATAAGATTCGTGCCCAAGGATGACAGGGCTGGATATGACATTTTCCATATCGATGACATCCCCGGCTCGGATGAAAAGCTACTGAGACAAGCACAGTCGGTCACCGGTTCAGGAAAATCCAAACTGATTGATGGCGCCCCCAACGGTCGTGGCGTCAAAGAACGGGAATTGCAACCGATCGGACATCTTTCCAAGCTTCCGGGAGGAAAAACCTCGACAGGTCCTCTGGGACCAATTTCTTTTTTCACGACGCTTGGAGACAGTGAAGTCGTCCTGTGGGGGAACACCACAATCACGAACCCGGAAGGTCCCAAGACAACGGTTTACTACCAAAAACCAACCGCAGGCAAACGTGTCTTGCGTCCCGGCGAACATCCAAAATTTGCCGGCATCCGCGGCGATAGTTTTGGTGACCGGCTGAACTTTCTTTCGTTGATGCTCGCATTGTTCTGTGGAACTGCCTCGCTGCCTCATATCCTGATTCGCTACTACACCGTCAAAGATGGTTCAGCTGCACGCAAGAGTACGATTGTGGGAATCGCCACGATCGGCTTCTTTTACGTCCTGACGCTTTATCTCGGATTAGGAGCGATGACCAGCGGTGCGCTCGATCTGACAGACACCAACATGTCCGCCCCCCTACTAGCAAGAAGCATTCGCCCTTGGCTCTTCGCCGTGATCTCTGCAATTGCCTTCACGACCGTCTTGGGTACTGTCAGTGGTTTGATCCTCGCCAGCAGTGGCGCTGTTGCACACGACCTGCTAATCGGTGTCATGGGCATCAAACTATCCGGAGAAGCTCAAGTCAAAGTCGCAAAAATTGCGGCCGTCATTGTCGGTGGAATCGCGATCATTCTGGGTGTGCTCTTTAAAGAACTCAACGTAGGCTACCTGGTCGGATGGGCATTTAGCGTTGCCGCCAGCGCAAACCTGCCTGCCCTAGTCATGCTCCTTTTCTGGAAAAAGACAACCAAGGAAGGCATCATCGCCAGTGTGTTGGTGGGAATGATCAGTTCGCTCGGATGGATCCTGCTATCTGCAGACACCTACAAATCGGTCTACGGGCTGGATCCCAATGACGCGATTGCACCGTTCAGCCAGCCAGGAATCATCACGATTCCACTTGCTTTCATTACTTTGATTGTCGTCTCTCTGTATTGCGGCAACAAACAGGATGAGAATGCGAGCAAGGCAATTGGGTAAGCGTTTGCAATGCTTCTGACTCGTTTCGGCAGTGAATTTTTCAATCGTAGTGACTGAGCACGCCACCACTCGGGATCTCTGCGCTCGCACGAGCGTTCTCGGGCAAACGACCATTGCAAGAAACTCGTGGGCCGTCGCTCAGCGAATGAAGCGACGTTCAACACCCAAATCCTTCTTAGTTGATAGCAAAAAAGCAAGAAGCGAATTTGGTTGCTTTTTCCGGTCAAAAAATCTGACTTGGCCTGAAATCCTAAAATTTACTAAACTCTCGGGGCTATGTAGCCGGGGAAGCGGCTTGTTCGATGGGGATTCACACGAAGTGAAGTCCATCGAAATCGATTGATCAGCGTATCAAACGCATAGAACAAGTCACGAAAGACTTGAGCGGAGACAGGTGTTCGGCAATAGGACCGCAGGGAGGGAACCAATGCCAGGCGAGTCGTTCCGATTCATACATGCAAGCGATTTTCATCTG
>NZGD01000127.1 GCA_002690925.1 Rhodopirellula sp. | reverse complement strand
GAGGGGCCCATACTGAACGCCTTCCGCCATGATTGGAATCCGCTGCCCAACTGACCCGTGCGTCAGCATCAAATACCCACGCAACCCACCACAACGGTTTCAATTCCTGAACACGTGCTGTCGTACTCAGGTCGGAGGGTCGAAACCAGCCGAGGGAACTGAGCCACTGTTGCAATTGTGCTTTTGCCTCCTCGGGCGTAACCGTGAAACTCAAATAGCCGCCCGTCTGCTCCATCGGGTCTTCCAGCGTCTCAATCTCCACGACACTGTCACAAAACGAACAGCTCGGTGCTTGTTTTTTTGGATCGTAGGCCACCGCTGCCCCGCAACCAGTGCAACGGAGAATCTTGACCACCTCAGTGGTGACAAGGTTGTTGAGTCGGGCAGGTGCTGACTTTCCGCAAATCGCGCATCGCAAGTCACCACTTTCCAAAGGGGTCCCACACGCCGAGCAGTCGGTCTGATCAGGCTCAGCATGAGCAGCATTGCTAGTTGAATCACTCATCTTCATTTACCTCGCCATTCCTAACAATAACGCACCCATCAACAGGATGAACAGCACGACGGCAACTGCGATGGACACTTTGACGGGCGAGATGGGGACTTTACCACCGACTCGTCCTGTCTGACCATTAACCAGGATCTGCAGGGGAGGCTTGGTGTCGTCATAGCGGACCGCGAAAGACCATATAGGAAACAGCACCAAGTCAATGGACTCACTCGCGACGTCTGTCTCGTACTGCAAGTTCCGATAAGAGTCGCCCGGCATGAACCGTTTCAATTGGCTGCCAACCTTATCGACGGCTTCCCCGTGGGCAAACCGAAAGCACTCGTCTTGTGTCCTTGAGGGCTCCTCCGCAAGCCAGCCGGCGATCATCGCGGGCGTGAAACGGCGTAAATCACGAAGGTCAAATGGCTCGACAGCCTCCAACGCCTCGTTGGTCACTCCCTTGGATGCAGTCACCACAACATCAAGGATGTAGCAACAATGCTGCCCCTGCAAAGTCCGCCACTCTGTTTTGACAACAGTCCGTGTCCTTGTCACTGTCTTGCCATTGGAATCAGTCGTTGTGTAGGTCTCTGTTTCGGTATAGTTCTCACCGATATCAGCGCGATAATCAGAATGAGCAACCGCGTTATACAAGTACGCTGGTAAATAAACTCCACGTGTTAATTCCGGTGCGGCCTTACGAAAGGCAGACTTGGCAAACACAGAAGAACGCCCAATCCAGCTCGACACGGCTTCAATCGCCCGATCTTGGGTCACGACAAAACCAATGGTAAACGTCGGCCTAGGCAGATTCTCCGAGGGTGGGCGTTGAATGATGGACGGCGAGGCGCAGTAGGGACAAATCGCAGTCAACATCTGCGGCTCGACCAGAAGATTTGAACCACATGATTGACATGAGATTTCCTTGTAATCGATCTTCGGTTCGATCGTATCTACAGCCATGCTTGTTCCGTTAATTCCCGATATCACGTTCGTTCATGCGTCCCAACGTCGACCACCACATCCTCCGCGGCGGTCCCCGTCATCTGGCCCCCATCATCTGGTCCCCATCATCTGGTCCCCAGACTCCACCGTTTTCTCCACAGCACATTCATCTCAGTCTCACGAACCCCAAGCATTCAAACCCACTCCTGACGAGACTATATCTGATATGGTACGCCTTGTCGCAAGGTGAGGGATTCATACCTGTAAAACAGAGTCCTTCACCATAAAGATTCAAAAGATACCCTTAGTGCTATCTGAATTCCTCTGCCTATGACGCCAACTATGACGCCAAAGCAAAACTGACTTCCCCACGCTGTTACCTAGGCACACCAAGTGCCAAATCAAGGCGCGAGACAAGATAGAATCGAGCCAATATTTGAGTCACCATTTCAAAGTAAGACGTTTTATTCATGCCACTGAATCTCGCACGAATCGCTATTGCAATCACCATCTCGTTCACTGGATTGCTGGCCAGTATTCAATATTCTTACGGCCAGACTACGTCAGCCCCACCGGCGACGATTGAACAATCCGAGGCAGCAGAACCTAATGCAGCGGCAGATTCAGAGACGCCAGCCTCGCCCGAGCAAACTGCAGAGCAAACGACAACAAGTGACTCACCTGAAGCAGAATCACAGCAAAACAGCAGTGTTGCTGAAGGAGCCGACTCTCACGGTAGCACTGACGAACCTCCAATCTTCACCAATGATGCTGTGGTCTTCGGCATGCTCACGGGGATTTTAGCCCTCGTCTTTTGGACCCACAGCCTGCAGCATCCATTCTTTGTTGGTTTTTACAAAATCATCCCCATGCTCTTGCTGTGTTACTTCCTGCCTTCGCTGCTAACTACATTTGGCCTTGTTCATCCCGATTTTTCAGGCCTCCCAAACGTTGCAAAAAACTTCCTATTACCGGCAAGCCTTGTTCTACTGACCGTCAGCATCGATTTAAAAGAAGTCGTAAAACTCGGTCCTAAAGCACTCATCATGTTTGTCACGGGAACGATAGGTGTCATCATCGGAGGCCCGATTGCCCTGCTGCTTGTCGGCAGCTTTGACCCACAACTTGTGGGCGGTCAAGACTCTGAAGCCGTTTGGCGTGGCCTTGCGACGGTCGCAGGGAGCTGGATTGGCGGTGGCGCCAATCAACTTGCCATGAAGGAACTCTACACCCCCAACGAACAATTGTATTCCGTCATGGTTGCAGTCGACATTGTCATTGGTGAACTCTGGATGGTGTTCCTGCTGCTAGGAATCGGCAAGGCCAAACAAATTGATCGATTCCTGAAGGCGGACGCGAGCAGCGTGAACGAGCTAAAGGAGAAGATGGATCAATACTCGAAGAAAATTGCACGCAATCCGACGGTTGCAGATCTATTTGTAATCCTTGGTGTGGGCTTTGGTGTCACCGCCTGCTGCCACGCGATTGCTGATATTGTCGCTCCTTTCATCGCACAATTAGGCAGCGAAACGCTTAATGGGTTCAGCCTTAATAAGTCTTTCTTCTGGCTGATTGTGTTGGCAACCACAGGCGGCTTGCTTCTCTCGTTTACCAGAGCTCGACAACTGGAAGGCGCGGGAGCATCGAAGATCGGCACGATTTGCATCTACTTTCTCGTTGCAACCATTGGTCTGCAGATGGACATTCTGGCGGTGTTTGATCATCCGGGCCTGTTCTTGGTGGGAGGCATTTGGATGCTGATTCACGTCATCATGATGGTGATCGTTGCGAAAGTGATTCGTGCACCCTATTTTTTCCTCGCCGTGGGCAGCAAGGCGAACATCGGGGGTGCAGCCAGCGCCCCTGTTGTTGCTGCTGCTTTTCATCCCTCACTTGCACCGGTTGGTGTTTTACTAGCCGTTGTGGGTTACGCTTTAGGGACCTACGGCGCCTACCTTTGTGCATTAATCATGCAGGCGGTCGCCCCTAGCTGAATCCCATCCGCCCGCACTGCCTCTCATCACACGCGTCCGAACCCCAATCCTGACAAAGCTGGTGGCTCGCGTCACGCTACTCGTTGGGGTGCATTAACACTAAAATCGGTCAGCCAGAAAATTAACCCAACCATGTTATCCGGCAAGGCACTGATGGACTGCGCAAGTCGCGAATCCATCTGGCTTGCCGCCACTCGCTGGAACCGACGCCTCGATCTACAACCACTCCTTTTACCGCGTCATCAATCTTGAACCGTTTGCCAAACACGAACTGTCGTCCATTGCTGACACGATCCCAACCCCCGACAATCAACCACCGCGTCATGCAAGCTAATTCCTCCCTACCCCGTTCCTGTACCTTTGCTTTTGCTTTTGCTTTTGCAATTCTTCTTTTTACAGGCTGTCTTACGTTTTTGACATCAAACTCTGTCGAGGCAGCAGAACCAGAGGCTCGATGGTGGAAGGGAAACCTCCATACGCATTCACTCTGGAGTGACGGCGACCAATTTCCTGAGATGATCGCAGATTGGTACCGCACACGGGATTACAACTTTGTTGCCTTAACCGACCACAATGTACTGAGCGAAGGCATCCGCTGGATGCCCTACAGTGCCATCGTCAAACGAAGCGACGACGGCATTTTAGATCGCTACAAGGAACGATTTGGCAATGCTTGGGTAGAAACACGGGGTGAGCCCGGCACCCCAGAGTTTGCGGTTCGCCTAAAGCCACTCGATGAGTTTCGCAATCTCGTTGAAGAACGAAATCAATTTATCATGATCCCTGCCGAAGAGATCAGCGATCGGTCAGAGGGCAAGCCCGTCCATATCAACGCAACCAACGTTGCCGAGGCTCTCAAGCCAGCAGGTGGAGCGACGGTCAGGGAAACGATGCAGAACAACTTACGAGCCATTCTTGAGCACGAAAAGAGCCATGGTCGCGAAGTGCTGCCCCATCTGAACCATCCCAATTTTGGATACGCCGTCACCGCAGACGACCTTGCAGCAGTTGTTTCCGAACGGTTTTTTGAAGTTTACAACGGCCACCCGGGTGTCAACCAACTTGGGGATGCAACACACCCCAGTGTGGAGTCCATTTGGGACACGGTTAACGCAATCCGAAGAACTGCATTGAATGTTCCACCCTTGATGGGAATCGCGACAGACGACAGCCATGAATACCACGGCAAACCAGGCTCACGCCCAGGCCGGGGTTGGGTCATGGTCCGTAGTCAGTACCTGACACCGGAACATCTGATTCGGGCGATGAAACGAGGAGACTTCTATGCTTCTAGTGGAGTCACGCTCAAAGACGTTCAATACGACGCAAAAACAAAAGAATTGAAATTGGAGATCGCCCCTGAAGACAACGTGACTTACCAAACCGAATTTATCGCGACGCTTAAACCTGATGACACCGATCACAAGCACGCATCTGATAACACTGATCACAAACACGCGTCTGATGAGATTGATGACAAACAACGTGTAGGCCAGCGAGTGTTTTCATCAAACAGTCTGTCTCCTTCCTATCAATTGAAGGGAAACGAGCTTTATATTCGGGCTGTGGTTACCAGTAACAAACCGCACCAGGATCCTTCCTTTAAAGATCAGTTCCAGCAAGCCTGGACCCAACCTGTAGGCTGGGAAAACGAATGACCCTGGCGACGTCCTTTGCACACAAAGGTTCAAAATGCCGTTGCCATATGTAGCCGGATAAGTTCACGGTTCTGAGGTACACATTAAGAATCATGTGACGGCGATAATCATGTGACGGCACAGAACAGATGTTGGAATACAAAGCCAGTGTTGAAATAACGGTTACTGATTGCAGCGTGCTGGTTTTCCTGTGAGACTCCAAACCGTGGTCCCATTCCCGTCGAAATATCTCGTAACCGACCGACGAGATAAACAAACCGATTCGGGCAAACACCGACGCATCCAGTGCCGACGACATGCCAACCAAACCATGGGCGTCGTGCACGAATGATCGTGCCGAGAAGGTCGGTCCATGCTACTGCCAAGCAATCTACCTCAATGGCCGCCTCGTACCCTTCAAAACGTCTGCTGCTCAATCCCATCGGTTAAAACCGCTCAATTACCTTACCATTTGCTTTATTCCCAACATCGAAACACTCAAAACGTGACAAATGTTGGTGGTATCACACCAACATTGCCTGACACAAGTTAGACTTCTTATAGAGGACGCGAAGTGCCTCGCGTGTGCAAACCGCAACGGTTGCGGCGGGTTGCAACATGAATTCCCGGCGTTTACAGAAAGCTGAATGACGAGCGAGTCAGATTCGGAATGGTTCCTAAAGGACGAGGAGGGCACGATTGGCCCTCTTTCCGAAGCCGATATGCGCGAGCATGTAGAATGCTCGACAGATCAGGCACTCCTGATTCGTCAGGGAACAAGTGACTGGCGATCCGTCGACGTGATCCGAAAGAAAATTTGCCAGTTACAAAAGAACGGCATCTTTATCCGTTACAAAAATGTTGCGGAAGGTCCATTCACGCTAACACGTGCCCACCATGTCTTGAAATGCATGACACCAGGTGGGCTTGATGTCCGCACGGGTGCGACAGGCAAGTGGATAGCAGCAGACAAATGGCTATCTAAAATTGATAAACTGCTGGAAGTCGAATCCAAAGAAATGGATTCACTCAGTGTTGCGGTCCAGCATGTGCTTGGGCGAAAAGGATTCGTCGGACCTGCCCAAAATCTTGGTGAACTGGATCTGGCTGATGCAGACAAGGACGTCGTCGCAGCACCGACGGAAACAGAAACTGCAATCGAACAACCTCTTTGGCTCGGCCCTGAATCAATTATCGAAGTCGAATCAGTTCCTGAGGCTCGGCCAATTGTTGAAGCTGAGGTAATCAGAACACCAAGGTGGCAGCAGAGCGGCGGCAAGCGTTTGGAACCTGAGCCTGTGATTGAAGTAGTCAAGGTAATGCACACCGCTGAAATCGCAGACCGCGTTGGTGAGAAAGCGAGATCCAGAAATGTGCCACCTACCCTGCCAACCTCAGTTGGAAAATCTGGCAGTACCAACCAACTCCGAAAAAAAGATAAAGCGATCGTTGAGAAAGCACTAACAACGTCGCCCACCGAAAACTCACCCGCAGCCACGACCATTCGAGTGCGACCACGCAACCATACCAGCCGAACCAACCGCACGCGCACGAAACAGGAAAAAATCGGCATCGTGTCCCTGGCTGCTGCAATTGCAATCGTCCTCACGATCGCAGGTTGGAAATCGCTGGTAGAAACAGGTACCTCTGTCACCGCAGGCGATACGACGAGCGACTTGCAACCGACTGCCGCTCTCCCCGCGACCGTAAGTAAAGCCCCAAGCGAGCAGGGGCAATCTGCAACCAAAGCAGGTGAGGCTCCCAACGGATCTGCTGCAGGAGCAAGCACCAAAGACACGGGCGATTCCGCAAAGAAGCAAGCAAGCGGCGAGCAGTTCTCCACTGAAATGAACGCTTCCTTGGGAACTCAACAACAGCGAGAATTCGGCCCCAACGAATCGCTACCCGACGCTGGCACCGCGGCCACTTCAACAAATGCCAGCTCGCAATCCGACAGGCAAAACTCTGCGCCACTCATCCTTTCCACAGGCACCCTCTTCCATCCCCGATTCGGGACCAGCGAGGGTGAGGTCAACAGCGGCACTGCTTTTGCAGCCAAATTGACCGGGAAGTCACAAATACTCATTCTCAGCGCACTCAACCTATTTGGCCCTGCAGGCGGCCTGAAAACAAATATCGAACCTGAAAAACTCACTACGGCTTGGAAAAAACTGGTCGTCGAGGACTGCACGACGCAAAATTACTTTGGCGAAATTCAAATGCAACCGCTCCTGTTGAGCGGAGCGAGGCCACACCCTCAAAAGTCTGAGCTAGGTGATATCGCTGCCTGCAAAGTTAACGATGCCACAGCGATCGAAGCCCTACCATTATCACAGCGGATACCCGCCAACGGCGAGCGAGTATGGCTCGTCTCGAAGTTGCCCGGCCAGAGAGAGCTCATACACCCGGCAACGGTGGAGCGTCTTGATAACGGTTGGCTGCGCTACAGTTTTTCAAATCGCAACATCAATCTTAAAAACACAGGCGGATCCCCCGTCATCGACCGCGCAGGTAAGGTCGTTGCAGTGAATGCAAACATTACCAAACAGCGTGAAAAAACGATCGGATACGCAACCCCGGTGGTCAACTTCTACGCAACACTCGCTGCTCTGGTGCAGTAGTACGCTGCCGCCGCCTTTGACTTGTGGATAAGATCTTTCAAGGATTCGAACTGTTTGTCGGAATCCACAACTGACACGCAAGAACCGTACTTGCCCCGGAATCGCGTCCCGCAAGCGCGTCCCGCATTCTTCCACACAAGGCACGCATCAACCCCATGGCAATTTTTCACCACGACTTTGACAAAGCCGAAGACTACCTGCATCATCGTGCCCCCTACCTGCTCGTTGAAACAATCGTATCCATCGACGAAGACTCCATCGTTACCGAGAAACAGATCTCGGGCGATGAATTTTTCCTTGAAGGACATTTCCCCGGTGCACCGATCTTCCCGGGTGCAATGATGCAGGAGCTTTCAACACAGTCGGCCGGCGTCTTGATTGCAGCAAGGCACAATCCGATGGAGGTTTACAACACCCATGACCCCCACTTCAACAAATATGCGTTAGGGGTGCTAGTGCGTGTAAAGCAAGCCAAATACAAAGGTTTTGCACGTCCGGGAGACCGCCTGCGGGTGGAAGTCAAGCTCAACGAACTGATCAGTGGTATTTTCGACTTTACCACGCGCGTCACCGTCGAAAAACAATTGATCATGAAAAATCAATTCCAATTGACCAACGTCCTATCAAGCGTCCTCAGCGGAATCGATAGCTGAGTTGGCAGGCAATACCTGGGTGCAGGAATAGATACAAAATGACACCGCGTCAACGAGTCATCCCGATAGCACCTAACGTGCCTTGTTTTTCTTGGCCAATTTTTTCATCGCTTTGACTTCATTTTCACTAACCACCCAACCTCGGCAGACCGGTGCACCACAAAGGCAACGTGGAATCCAATGAAGTGCCGGCCACTGGTAATCAAAACTCAGTTCGGTGCCGGGCTCAATATTGCAAAGTGCCAGTAGCCCGAGCGTATATTCCGTGATCTGTAACAGCTCAGCATTAGGACTACAGGAGTGATTCAAGAATGCTGCAGGAATTGACGGCTCCATGCTCCATTTATCATTCAATTCCATCACAAAACTCGAGCCATTGTAAGACTCGCGTTCAATCAATTGCCCGGTGATCTCAATGATAAGTTCACCCGGCAGGAACTGGCGTCTGGCAAAGACGCCAAATCCGCAATTGGCTTTGCGTACTTCGACATCGCGATCACGATAACTGCGGTAGCCATACTCCACATCCACTTTTCGCTGCAATTTCTTGCGACGAGATTTATCAAGAACCTTCATGGGCTTCTAACACTTCGACTTCTGACACTTCTGACTTCAATTCTTATGCAGCTCACTGTTGGGCCGTGGTTGTACTGACGGCAACGCAAGTCGTCAACGGGCAAACGCTGAATCCGCAAACAACAAAACACTGGACGGGCAATCCAGTCCGCCAACGACGTGCAAGGTAATTTCAAACTCCGCAAACGATTATGCAAACCTGAAAAACTTCAGTCCTACTCTCGAACATCATGCAATGCTTGATCGCAACTGCCAGCACTGCATTTGCCGTGCTGCATCGAATCACTGCGAAATTGCTTATCCACCATGCCGCACGGCCATGCCGCACAGCCATGCCGCACAGCGGGACGTCCTGATGGATTAAACTTTGCAGGGTAGTAGTCACAGGCCGTCTTGGGAGTGCAGTGAACCCTACCGCAGGTCCAGACGGAGTCTCACCAAGGACACCAATTAACATCGCCAGATCACCATCGATTGGCCCAGTCACAGTCCCGCAGCCAATCACCGAAAAACGGCCTGCCCCTGCACCAGCCAGCCAACTTCCCCGTACGCAGATCCCAAAAAACGGCGAGCAGATTGATCAAGGTAGCCCACAGCCTCTTCACCTGATGATCCCCATGCCTCAGCACCAACACAAAATCGCCATGCGATCCTCACCCCCACAACACATGCTACTATCGCTCCTGACAGCCTTGTGTGGCTGCCATTTTGCAAGCGTTTCATGGGGCGTTGACCACGATCCATCCACGGCAAATTCTCCCTCTCGTCAAAGGCCCAATGTGCTATTCATTGCCGTCGATGACCTGCGTCCTACTCTGGGATGCTACGGGGACAAAACAGCGATCACTCCACATCTGGACCGCCTAGCTTCAGTCGGGACGGTATTTCAACATGCCTACTGCCAACAGGCCTTGTGCAGTCCGTCGCGTCTGTCGCTTCTCACCGGTAAACGCCCGGACACGACACGAGTCTGGGACCTCTCGACTCATTTTCGTGAAGCATTACCCGACACGATTACCCTTCCCCAATTTTTCAAACAACATGGCTATCAAACGCAAGGGATCGGAAAAATTTTTCATGGGAACGGCAAACCTGCTTCTGACCCTCCCTCGTGGACACAAAAACCGTTACTGGCAATCAACCGCGACCCCAAATTGCGTTATGCACTGGCGAAAAACCTGCAAGGTAGTGGACTTAAACGCAGGGCTACTGAAGCAGCCGATGTCCCAGATGACACCTACATTGACGGACAAGTCTGCGAGGCGGCCATCAAGCGTCTGACAAAGTTCAAAGCAGACGGGAGCCCATTTTTTTTGGCAGTAGGATTCCGTAAACCACACCTACCGTTTTGCGCTCCCAGTCGCTTTTGGAACCTCTATCAGAAGGGCGACATCCCACTACCTGCCCATCAAGCACACCCGACGAACGCTCCGGAACAGGCCACTCGCAGCTGGAGAGAATTGGAGGGCTATACCGACATCCCCGATGATGGCGAACTGACTTCCGACAAAATCCAGCAACTCAGGCACGGCTACTATGCCTGTGTGAGTTACATCGACACGCAGATTGGTCGCATACTAATGCACCTTTCAGAACTGAAGTTGTCAGACAATACGCTGATCGTCGTCTGGGGTGATCATGGCTTTCACCTTGGTGAGCAACACTTGTGGACCAAAGCGAACAACTACGAACTATCCACTCGCGTTCCTCTCATTGTCGCACTGCCAAAAAGAACATCCGGCAGCGGCGACATCAAACGTACAGACAACAACACAACCTGCAGCAAGCTCGTTGAACTTGTGGATCTCTATCCGACGCTTGCCGAGATTTGTGGCTTGCCGCTTCCCCATGGCCTTGAGGGCACGAGCTTCTACCCCTTACTGAAGAATCCAGAGCAAGCGTGGAAACACGCTGCGTTTAGCCAACACCCACGAGACAAAACATCGAACCGCCACAAGAGCCACGGTGACATCATGGGATATTCAGTCCGCACCGACCGATATCGTTACGTTGAGTGGCGTCAGTGGAAAAGTGGTAAAATCGTTGCTCGTGAGCTCTATGACTACGAGACAAGCGATATCGAAACTGAGAACTGTATTGGAATCCCGCAGTACGCTGGAACACAGCAGAAACTTGAACGAATTCTTTCGGCTGGCTGGAAACACGCCACCCCCCCAATTAAAAAAAGCGTTGAATAGTCGCGTACACGAGCACAAGGCCTTAAACGGGAACACATATTTTCGTGCCACGACTCCATTATCAACAGTCCGGTGAACCGCGAGGTATCCGTTTGCGGAATGACATGCCAACACAAGCTCTCCCGCAAACAGCTGCAGGACGAGCAATTCACTGCAAATAATCTCAGCTCTCCGATGCTTCATTCAAACCCACTTTTCAAAACGAGAGAATCCATCCTGTGAAACGTGACGACACATTGCGAAATCTGCAGCTGGTTTCCTCAATGCTACTACTTGTCCTGATCGCGAGTTCTTGCGCATCTCGCGAAAGTGAGGGCTCTGAGCTAGCCGCAAAATCACGACCAAATATTCTGGTCATCATTTCAGAGGACAACGGACAGGAACTTGGATGCTATGGAAATCCACATGTTAAAACACCGGTACTCAACGGACTCGCAGCCCAAGGTGTTCGTTTTCACAACGCCTATGTTCCCCAAGCTGGATGCAGCCAGTCACGAGCTGCCTACCTGACGGGTCTGTACCCTCACCAGAACGGGCAAATTGGATTGGCGACATGGAAATTCCGTATGTACGACGAGAGTCAGCCCAATCTGGTGCGGAGCCTACACAATGCCGGCTACCGAACGGGAATCATCGGTAAAATACATGTGAATCCAAAAACAGCTTTTCCTTTCGACTTCAAGCGAACCACCACCTCAAATTTCGCTCGCCAAGACCTTGAGCAGTATGCCACCGAAGCATCAACCTTTTTCACCGAATCATCACAGCCGTTCTTCCTTGCGGTGAACTACCCTGACGCACACCGACCGTTCACGAAACAAGTGGCGGGACTACCGGCTAAACCGTTAACTGGATCGGATGTTCTGCCCCTCAACTACATGGGACTCGATTCACCTCAACTGCGAACCGAGACTGCCAATTATTACAACTGCATGAGCCGGTTGGACCATTTGATTGGTGATCTGTTAGCAAAACTGAAGGAATCGGGAAAAAACCAAGAGACGCTGGTCGTTTACTTTGGTGATCACGGCGCTGACCTGCTGCGTGGCAAACGCACCTCCTATGAAGGAGGAGTCCGAGTTCCAATGATAATTCGTTGGCCGGGGCACACCCGACCGGGAACTGTCCGGACCGAACTGGTGTCAACCCTGGATTTGATGCCCACGCTGCTTGAAGCTGCTCGTGTTCATGCCCCAGACAAACTGGCTGGCCGATCGTTGGCACCTCTCTTCGAACACAAAGTGGTCGAGTGGCGTGAACATCTCTACACAGAGTATCACCTGCATTCCGCCCACAATTTTTTTCCGCAACGTACGGTACGGGATGCACGCTACAAACTGATCAGAAACCTACAACCTGATCAAATCAACCCGGGTTACTCCTTCACGATCAATCGGTTCTTTGAAGGCCTTCCCAAGGTTATCCAGGCAGCCCCACCTCAAGTGCAAGCAGCATACCGTCTAATGGAGCGGCCTCCAGCATACGAGCTTTACGATTTGCAGAATGATCCGTGGGAATTCAATAACCTGTCAGCTGATCCTCAGCATCATGAAACACTGCAAAAACTATCTAAAAGGCTTGAGCAATGGCGGTTAGAAACGAACGATCCATTGCTCAACCCTGTCACTCAAGCCCGCCTAAAAGCAGAGATCGAGTCATGCTTCATTGACGGTAAGCCAGCCAAGAGTGCACTGAAGCTCGATTACCCCAACTACTTTTTTAATGAATAGGTTTTCATGAAGCAGGAAGCTTTCACGCCAGCATCTTGTGACAGCTGCTAAGCTTAAGCCAGCAAATTCCATCAATATGCATGAGTTCCTGAGAAAAGGCGCTGCGGAATAGCAGGGAGGGGCTCCTGCCTCGAACAGCTGTACAAATAGTGCGATCGTGACCCCGCCGAAGCACTGATATGATCATTTTCAACGCTAAACTATTTCTCCATCGGGATTTCAGGCCAACATGCAATCTGTCGTCATTGATGAAGCCTACGAGTTTGTACCACCGTACCGGGGCACGTGGTGGGCTCGCAGCCTGCAATGCATCATGCCGCGTTTCTTGCGAAAAAACTTTGGGATCGAGTCGATAGACTGCAAGGGGCTGGAGCACCTGCAGGAATCCATCAAGGCTGGCCACGGGATTTTGCTGGCACCAAATCACTGTCGTCCCGCAGACCCATCGGTAATCAATGAAGTGTGCCACCGCGTTGGCCTGGCACCGCACACCATGGCTAGTTGGCATCTCTTCAAACAAGGCTGGTTGCAACGTTTTGTTCTGCGTCGCATGGGTGCCTTCAGTGTCTATCGGGAAGGCATGGACCGCCAAGCTCTGCAGGCGGGCGTCGACATTCTGGCAGAGGCAAAGCGGCCACTGGTCATTTTCCCGGAGGGTGTCATCACTCGGACCAACGACCGACTGCTGGCGTTGATGGATGGAGTTTCCTTCATTGCCCGCTCAGCTGCCAAAAAACGTGCAGCACTGCAAACACCAGGCCAGGTGGTAGTTCATCCAGTGGGCATACGGTACCACTTCCATGGCAACATCGACGAAGCAATTCACCAGACTTTGGATGACATCGAAAAGGCGCTGTCATGGCGTCCTCGACGCGATCCTGATCGCACCCAACGCATCTACCGTGTTGGCGAAGCCTTGCTATGGCTGAAAGAGATTGAATACATCGGTGCACCGCAAACGGGTCCGATCCCCGAACGC
The DNA here is from genome assembly GCA_002690925.1 of Rhodopirellula sp. GTDB lineage: Bacteria > Planctomycetota > Planctomycetia > Pirellulales > Pirellulaceae > Rubripirellula. The sequence continues at coordinate 102,977 of NZGD01000127.1, read as the reverse complement.
GTGGCAAACCTGATCAACCAGATCCTCAGTCCCATCGAGAAAGAATGGTTGGATGGAAAGAATAGCGGAACCATCGTCAATCGGGTGAAACAACTGCGTATTGAGATTCTTCGTGACATGATCACAGAGGACCTGCCTGAAGAAGAACGGCAGCGTCGGTGGAATCAATTAGCGGACATGTACATCGCGCAGCAACTTGGGCACTACCCTCCGACATACGTGAAATCCCAACCCAGCAATGAACGCCAGTTAGAAACGGTTGAAAAATTCGAAGAAGACCTGACCGATGTCAGTCGGATCCACCGGCCAATGTCTGCGACGGTTCAAATCGGTCCAGCAATTCCCGTTGCAACAAAACGGGACAGAAAAGCGAGCGAAGATCCAGTGATGATGGCGATCGAACAGCAACTGCATCAATTGCTCGACCTGCCATACAGATCCAACGAAGGCGATGAATAGCCAGCAAACCTGACAATGTACAGCCAAGTCCAAGCCAACACATTGAGCCTGCAGCCTGACAGGTGTGTTAAACGCACCCTGCTAATGACAGATGGTTGACATTCGACCAACTTGGCTCTCAACGTGAAGTCTTGCTTTTTACCGGAAACGAGCGAATGAACAAGCCACTGCGCTCCAATTTCATGTCGAGGCTATCCCAAACTGAATCCATCAGCCCGTTTGTTCGATTCCAACTACTTGTTCTGATCTCGATGTACATCGGCTACGCAGCCCTCATGCTTTGCCGAAACACATTGGCTGCGTGCAGCGTCGGGATGATGCAAGACCCGGAATTGAACATCGACGAAGCATCATTTGGGCATTTGATGGCGTGGCACTCTGCTGGTGCAATCATGGGAAAGCTGGTCACAGGTCCGGGAGCTGACCTGCTGGGAGGCCGACGGATGTTTCTGCTCGCACTCTCCTTGACGGCGATTGCAAATGTTGGGTTTGCCTTCAGCTCCACTTTCGCCCTGTTCGCTGCTTTCAATTTTTTTGGGCAAGCAGCGAAAGCGGGTGGATGGCCCGCAATGGTCCAATTGGTACGTTCCTGGTTTCCATCGACACGCTACGGACAAGTCTGGAGCGTCATCGCTACCAGCTCGCGCGTGGGCACGATTGCAGCGGGCCTCTTATTTGGTTTCCTGCTGACACGCCTGGACTGGAGAAGCGTATTCCTTGTCTCAGCTGCGCTCACCGCTGGCATCCTCGTCGCACTCTATTTCACACTCAAGGAGCGACCCGAGGATGCGGGACTTCCTGCGCTGCTGGAGCACGAAAATGACCTTAGCAGCGATCATGAACGAAGTGATAGCGAGGACTACGTCAAGAATCCACAGACCGTGCAGCATGTGTTGGATCAAAAAACCTTATGGCAGGCCTGTAAAACTTTCGCCAAGAGCGGCCGCTTTTGGCTCATTGGTTTTAGCATTGTTTTCCTGACAGTGTGCATGGATTTTGTACACTTCATCCCAGCTTATCTCGCGGCCGAGCTCGAATTCAGTGCGAGCAGCTCGTCCGCCGCCGGGACCGCATTTCCGATGGGAATGTTTGCTGCCCTGCTGATTACCAGCTTCTACTACGACCGGCTTTCAAAACTGCAATTGATTGGCGTCATCGGCTGTCAATTGCTATTCAGCGGTGCAGCCGTCCTGCTCCTTTGGCGTCTCGATGTTGTCCCCGAAAACATGCAGGCTGAAGTTGCAATCACCACCATTTTCTTGCTGGGGCTGGCCATTTCACCTGCTTACTACGTGCCGATGAGCGTTTTTTCCGTCGCATTCGGAGGAAAACATGCGGGTTTTCTGGTCGCTATCATCGACATTTTTGGGTACGCGGCCGCGATGCTTTTCAATTACTTTGGCGGAACGATTGCCAAGGATCACGGCTGGCCAACGTTCCTTTCGATACTGCTTGCGGTCACCTTATTGGCAATGATTTGCATGGTCAGTTTTTTGGTGCTCGACTGGAGAGCCACCCGTAGAGCCACCCAGCCCAGCACTCGTTTCAACGACAAAAGCGTTTGAACCAACGCTGTGGGAAGACTTCAAGGAGGTCTTGGGAAATGCGATGCATGAGCAGCTTTGTGAACCTCGCTTTGTTCTCGGTCTGCGACAATCTGCATCATACGACCTCTCTCAACCGATTCACGGGCCTTTTGCACCGATTCACGGGCCTTTTGCCGGGGAACCCTGCTACTCCGTCCCGCAAATACCGTCTAACTGTCGGCTAGTCGAAACACCGCCGTCACGTTATCCTGCCGGCTCGATTTTGGGTACAACGACTGCCTCCCCCTGCGTGGCGCGTTCCCTTTGAAGACTCTGTTTGATTGCAACAGACTCATAGGTGCCCTGCCGAGGCTCGGTTTCTCTCTGCAAAAGAAGGAACACAGAACCAGCAAGGAATCGCTAACCTTCATGCAGACACAATTCAAATAGGAACTGGGAACATGTTTCGCTGCCATTTCTGCCAACAAATCACTCCTCCAAAAACTACTCGGCACAGCGTTGTCATCGAAGTTCGCGAAAAGCGTTACTCGAGTCAAAAACGAGAATTCAAGCGTGGTGGTCGACGTGATTTCCGCGATCGTGACGAGCCAACTCCGGATCGTGGTGGCCAGGGTGTTGAGATCATGCGTGAAGTTTCAGCTTGCCCCACTTGCGCGGCCAAGCAGCACGAAGTCAAACGAGTCGAACTCGAAACAGCGGCTGCAGCACCAGAAGTAGCCGAAACCGAGAACAGTGAAGAGCAAAGCTGAACACTCCGATTAGTTCAGGCTGGGAGTTCCGTCGCCCGCCAAAGATAGCGAGATCGATTCAACAGGAAGATCCCTCCGCAAAACGATCGGAGCTTCTGGATGTTGCCTAGACGCAGCGAACTGGAGGCTCCGTTTTTCTTGCGCCGCCATTTTTTTAACCAGCTAGAAAGCCGGCCAGATTTTTCGGCAGTCACCACAATCAAGGCAACTAATGCCTTGACTGAGACCGTGGAGATTCAAATCCACCATCAGACGTCGGGCTCGTTGAAGATGCCACGGACCGCGATTCAGACATCCGGGTTGGCCAAGTAGTGTTCAATCCGAGCTCTGATCTCGTCTCGTACCTCGCGGAAAACCTGCAGCCTTTCCTGCTCACTCCCCTCCGCGTCGGCAGGATCAAAGAAGGGCCAGTGCAGAGCTTCCGCCACTCGGGGCAAGGTGGGGCAAGATTCCTTGGCACCATCACAGACAGTAACGACCAGATCGATCGGCTGATCCAAGAACTGGTCAACGTGTTTGCTGGTTGCGTTACTCAGGTCTTGATCAAGTTCCTTCATCGCGGCGATCGCGAGTGGATGAACATACCCAGCAGGATTCGAGCCAGCGGACTCCGCAACCCAATCACCTTCACCCAGATGATTCCAGAGAAATTCAGCCATCTGCGAACGACAGGAGTTTCCAGTACAAAGAATGAGAACACGTTTGTTCATGAACTAATCACCTTGTTGATCAGTGGTTCGGGCTCAGTTTACCGCGTTTTCATCATGGCGGCTGAGGAGCTTTTATACCAATATGGTCACAACTCGCCCACGCGTCAGAACAAGTTCCCGCAGAAAAGCTGTTTCCGTCTACAATGATGCGGCTCCCACCATTTTCCATTCACGCCTAAGGTCATGTCCCGTGAAATGCTTCATCGCAATCGTTTGCTTGTTGATTCCGACCTCTGCGGCAATGGCTGAGCTTTTCACATCTTCGCAGAGCACCTTGGAGCGGCAAAAATGGATCCAAGATCAGCTCCCCAATCTGGTACAGATGTATCAATGGCTGCACACCCATCCGGAAGTGTCATTTCAGGAGCAAGCGACCGCCCAATACGTTGCCAACCAATGGCAGAAGAGCGGGTTTCAAGTGACCACGACGGTTGGGGGACATGGCATCGTCGGAATCCTAAGGAACGGGCCTGGCCCCACCGTCATGCTCAGATGTGATTTGGATGCCTTGCCCGTGATGGAGCAGACCCAGTTACCCTATGCCTCGGAGGTAAAGATCGAATTACCAGGTGGTGCGACAACCGGCGTGATGCATGCTTGCGGGCATGATATCCACATGACAAATCTGGTTGGGACCGCCCAGTACATGGCTGAACATCGCGATCTTTGGTCAGGCACTCTCATGGTCATCGGCCAACCAGCGGAGGAACGCGGCGCTGGTGCCAAGGCGATGTTGACAGATGGTTTATTCAAACGTTTCCTCAAGCCTGACTTTGCCGTCGCGCTGCATGTCAGCGGTGACAAACCGACCGGTAATGTTGGAGTGCTCCCCGGCTATGCATTGGCCAACGTTGATAGCGTGGACATCCGCATGAAAGGGCGTGGAGGTCATGGATCGGCCCCCCACACGACCATCGACCCAATCGTGCAAGCCGCGCAACTGGTGATGTCACTTCAAACGATTGTCAGTCGCGAGATCAAACCGATCGAACCCGCAGTGGTCACCGTCGGCTCGATTCATGGAGGCACCAAACACAATATCATCGGCAATGAGTGTGATTTGCAATTGACCGTGAGAAGCTACAGCGAGTCGGTTCGCCAAAAAGTCCTCAACGCCATACAACGCAAAGCCAAAGCAGTGGCAATCAGCTTTGATGCTCCAGCACCAGAGATCACGATCAGCGAAGGCACCCCCTCACTTCGGAACGACGATGACCTGACAGCACGGCTTAAAACAGTATTCGAGACCACTCTTGGAACCGATAAGGTTTCAGTTGATGAGCCTTCGATGGGCGGCGAAGATTTCAGCCGCTATGGTCGCGAAGGTGTGCCGATCCTGATGTACCGGTTGGGCAGCGTGAATCAATCACGCCTTGATCGCTTCAAAGCACTTGGTGTTCCCCCACCGTCCTTGCACAGCAGCCAGTACTATCCCGACGTCGAGCCCACCCTGACTACCGGGATTCTTACGATGACAGGCGCCGCGTTGGAACTGCTAAAGAAAGAGCAGCAGTAATACGTATGCAGGAATTTTGAATGGCGGGAGATCATTCCGCCTGCTAAATCGACTCGAGGATACTTCGTACATCCATCAAATGAACCTGGCGTCCATGATCGTGCGGGCTATCGATTGCAACCATCGTGCCATCATCGCTGGAACGCGGATGTGTGTCGCATCGCCACTCTCCTCGATAAGCCTTGGGTGAAGGAAAATGGCCAAGATCAAAACGCCGATCACTCGGCACGTGATACAAAAACACCGTCTGGCGTGAAGTCTTTCGATCAGGATAAGTGTCATTAAGAATCCAGTCCTGATAAGGACGTGGCAAATAAGTGTTGTGCCCATTGGTAGGCATTTTTTCCTGCCCCACAGGGATGATTTCCCGTGTCTTGTCTTTGAGCGTATAAAATCCCGATACCGCCCCTTTGGGTCGTGTCCACATCGTAATTTCTTCATCATTTTTCCAAATGAAGTGCGAGGTGAAACCGCTGGGATCTAAAACAAAGCGATGAGATCCATCCAGGTTCGCTGTGATCATGCGAGTAATAAAACCATTGTTAGCGGTACCCCCAAAACTCAGTGTCTCTGGATCAAACTCAGGTCGGTAACGATGCAGCACGGTAAACCGCGTCCCAGATGGATTGATCAGCAGGTGATTGAAGTAATGCCATGCCCGTTCATAGCGATCACCACCGGGCCAAGGAATAGCTGCGGCCTCGGCAAGCGACATGATCAAACGTTCCTCACCGGTCGCGATGTTAATCCGCCAAATCCCTGACTCCGACGGCGCACGTTCAGCAACGTGAGGATCTGCCAGACCGTCATAACCGTAACCGGGACGCAGATTGTCTATTCTTCGGAAGTCTGCCGACAAACCGAATTTCCCATCAGGCGAGATGGTGTAGATCGGACGTGGCAGGGTGCGTACCTTTCCATCCGCAATGGAATGGATGCGACAAACAAAACTGTCGCCTTCACGATCATTCCAGAGAACCTGCTTACCCTGGTCGCCAACCCACTGCAGCATGCATCCCTGCTGCCACCCCCATGCCCGACTGGTTCCTAGGGGATACCACTTGTCTTCATTCTGCGTGTCGACATAGCCCACCTTGATGGAATCTTCTCCAGTGGGTGGACGCCCCTCAAATGAGGTCTCATTTGCCAACACATACCGTCCGCTCGGATCAAACTCCCGTTTATCGTAATACCCAAACCAGTGGTTGGCAGGACCTCGAGTGATGCATCGAGTAGGGACAAAAGTCTCCAGCGGACCGGTGCCGGCCTGCTCTGCCTTGGCCGACTGACGCCACGGCCATGCCGCCATACCCGTTAACGCGGCGGCACCGGTTGTTCGGTGAAATTGGCGTCGAGACAGTGGCATCAGAAAAATCCTCGGTTCATGGCCATCATGCGAATCGGATCGCTAACACAGAATCAAACAAAGACGCGTTGCATCTACAGCGGGCCTGCCATTATCTGCGTGATATCACGCAGCGTCAAATCTTAAGCACGCTTTGCAACGTTACAGGGATGTACGATGGCTGAGCAGGTAAATCATCGCAATCTCGCGACTCATGCGATTGCAATCCAACGACCAACGCGAGGAAGATAAGAATTCGCCTGAGCTCCTAACGCAGCAGGAAATCAGATCACGAGACCGAGATCAGAAATCCATTGACTCAGGTACAGCCAACTAACTCTGGCAGGGACAAATTCTCGCTGTTCCCAAGGGCTTCTGTAGCGAGCGTTGTGGGCAATTGATGCAGTTACGAGAGCCTGTGTGGCGAAAATTTGAAAATTCGCGATTCGCGCATGTTGAGACGACCAGACACATTTTCCGGAGCATGAACACCGAGTTCAGACGGGGCATTCGCGAGGAAAGCACGCCATCCAGCTAGCGTTGTTCGCGGTACGTCGTCCAACTCATGAAAATCAACGCTGCACCTGCAACGATGAACACAAAGTCCATCAGCGTATTCGCTGACCGTAATGGGGCCAAATCTTGCATGCCAAGGAGTCCCAACGCCAAATCGGCGAGAAACAAGACGACGACCAGAATCGACGCTACAAGGCTGATAAGGCAAAGAGCCTTGGGCATTAACAACCTCGTCGATGGGACATGAAGGGAGGAGTAGTCACGAAAATAAACACGTTGTGCATCAAAGTATAGTTACTAGTTGGCGTATTTCCCAAGCCTACCTTTGGAGGCTAGATTAAGCGAAGCGAGGCGGCGAACCGACTGTATCGATAAAACGGGGAATTACGTGGTTCCTGTCGCAGATTACCTGCAAATGTTAACTGATTCTAGCCCATGAATAGCCGCTAGGGGACAACTCTCATCTCAATTAAAATTTCGGATTCACCGTGGGCATGGTGGCGTTCGCACATGTCCATCGCCCCTGAATGGGCATATTTCGACCATGCAGCGGTCGGCCCCCTGTCAAAACCGGCTGCCATGGCGATTGCCCATTTTGCCGCTCAGGCTGCTGAACAGGGTGATACCGTCTGGCCTGAATGGGCCGCCAAAGTCGAACATCTGAGGCGACAGTTCGCCGGATTGCTGAATTGCGACGGCAATGAAATCTGCCTGATTCCCAATACGACAACAGGCATTAATCTCGTCGCCGAAGGTTGGCCTTGGAAAAATGGGGATAGCGTGGTCGTGCCCGAGGGTGAATTTCCAAGCAATTTATTCCCTTGGCAAAACCAACAGGCCAAGGGGGTCGAAGTGCGAATAGCCCCCCGCCAAAACGGCGAAGTGACCGTCGAATCGCTGATGTCACAGGTAAACGAAACCACTCGAATGATCTCCGTCAGCTGGGTTGGCTATGCAAGCGGCTTTCGTATCGACCTTGAAAACCTAGTCCAACAGGCCCATCGACGCGGGGTTCTTGTCTTTTTGGACGCCATTCAGGGGCTTGGGGTTTATCCCTTAGACCTGAAAAAAATCCCCGTCGACTTTCTCGCTGCAGACGGACATAAGTGGTTGCTCGGCCCCGAAGGTGCTGGGGTAGCCATGATTGCCAAACGCCATCTGGAAAAACTGCGTTGCCTCAACGTGGGATGGGGCAGCGTGAAAAACTCGTTTAATTATGCGGAACCCAGGCTGGAACTCAGGGATGCCGCCGCCCGTTTCGAAGCAGGCTCAGCCAACATGATGGGAGCAGCCGCGCTCTCGGCAAGCCTGCAAATGATCATCGACATCAGGCATGAACTGGGTCAAAATGCAATTTCTTCCCGAATATGCCAATTAGCCACAACACTTGATCAACAACTCAAAGATGCTGGCGCGGTGACTCGATTTCCGAATGCAGCACAACACCAAAGTGGAATTGTGACGTTCGAAGTCGAGGGACTTGAGCCTGCCACAATCAGAAAAGAAGCAATGCAACAAAAGGTGGTGTTATCGTGCCGAGACGGCGGAGTCAGAGCCGCCATCCATGCCTACAATGATGAAAGCGACCTGCAAAGACTTGTTGACGTCGTGCGTTCGATGCCTCGCAAGAAATAACCTTACCCCAGGTTGAAAAAGGGGACCTCAAGCTGGAAGGCGGGGCCCCAAAGCAGATACACTCCCTGAGGACTGAGAACCGCACCGAAGATAAAAGAAAGCTTCATCGTTTACCCCTAACAGCTTCCCAACACAGGCCGGTAACACGCCAACCTCAGCCTTTCAGACAAACCAACATCACAGACAAACCAACATCACAGACAAACAAGTGTACTGATGCCCCACCCAAGAACCGCCGTCTACACAGGCTCGTTTGACCCCATCACACTTGGCCACCTGCATATCATTCAGCGAGCGGCTCCCCTGTTTGATGAATTGGTGATTGGCGTGGGAAGCAATGCAGACAAGCGGTCATTGTTCGATCCAAACCAGCGAGTTGATTTGGTGCGTAGCGTTACCGGCGGGCTGGCCCACGTTCGTGTCGAGGTATTCGATGGCTTGGCAGTAGATTTTGTGCGAAGCCTCGGAGCGAGAGTGATGGTGCGTGGGATTCGTCCTCTTACCGATATCGCGGGCGAATTCACCATGATGATGGCAAATCACCAGCTAGCACCTGACATAGAGACGGTATTTCTGATGGCGGCCGAGCGATACGCCCACGTTAGCAGCTCACTACTGAAGCAAATCGCAGCACTCAGTGATGACGATGAGCAGCTGGCCAAATTTGTGCCGCAAGAAATCATCCAGCCGTTGCGAGAACGCCTGCGTTCAAAGGCCTAAAATCGGTCATTTACTGCCCCGCGAACGCTGCAAAACAAAACTTGAGGTGACGCTCCTCGCTAGCATTGCGTCCTACCCATGGAGACAGCGATGACCGCTGCCATCGACGCGGGGCCATTGAACTTGTTAGATCTCGGATACCAAGACGACATCGTCAACAATGCCGAGAAATCAAATGATGACCGCAATATCCCATGTCCGAAATAATACGCCAACAATCATAATTTGCTGTATTTTGTTGGCTGGATGCGCTCAAGACGAGCAAGCGGGAACGCCAGAACCAGAATCGTCAGCCACTCTCCCAGACACAAGCGTTGAAGCGGCGATCCTGCCACAACTCCCTACAGCAGCACCTGCAAGCAATGGCATCCAACCGAAGCCGATCTCCTCTGCCGGGACCCATCCGAATCCTACCCTGTCAACTGAAATCGCCGGCAGTGTAAAGTCGCCCCCGCCCCTAATTCCAGATATTTCAACTCTCACACTTCCGGACTCATTTTCGAAGACAACAACAGAATCAAGAGCCCCCTCTCTTCTCAGCAAAACGCGACAGACGCGGGCAGGTTCTGAACCTGCTTCACCTTCAGACCCGCGGGTAACCGAACACGATAAACCACTGAGCCCCGACACAACCCTGTCAACGTCCCCCGCATGGAAGGCAAGCCCACAGTCTCGCGCGTTACCTCCGAGCAGTATTCTTTCAACGCCTCGCACGCCATTTTCACTCGCTGCACCGACCGTGCCACCTCCTTCAGATCCATTGGCACCGGCATCTGGCCTGCAAAGTCCACTCTCACCGACCATGTCACCGAGTGCGTTAACGAGGTCACCCAGTGCGGCTACCAACAATAGTTTTGAACGCGAACGACGAATGCTAGCGATGGAGTCGCGCACAGCGAGACCAACTACTCGCGTAGCGACTTCCGATCCGCAACGATTCGAAGTGCAGCCGGAGATTTCTGCAGCAACTGCAACAACGCTGGCACAGGATGTCGAAAATTCCCAAGTCTCCACGAGAGCAGGGTCTGGCATGCCGGCGGGAACTCTGTCAACCGACGCGGGCTATTCGAGAATACAGGTCTATTACGCCACAGACCGTCAACGAAGTCATGTCTCTCTTGCTGCCTATGAGTTGTCAGGTCGGAGGACGACATTCATGTCATTGACTTTCTTTTCACTACTGGCAATCGCGTATGCAGGTATATCGACCTTGCGTAGCCGAGCTCAAGCTGCGGGCATCGGTGCGATCCTAGGCTGCTTGACGGGTTGCATGGCAGGCGGCCTGATCTTTCTTGGTCAAACCACCATTGAAAAGCATGGAGTAAATTACACGGGTGAACGGGGGCAATTCACTCACGGCATTGCCGAGGTCTCCGTTCCCGACCTGCACGAACGCGGGGTGGTAGAACGCCCCAGCCTGCTTAGATTCGAAGTCCGGGAGGATCAAACCAAACATCTTGTGTTAACGGATGCTGTTGAGTTGCTTGACGATGATTTCGAACTCAAAATTTCGAATGCTGTTGCAAAGGCCCCAGCGCACGACCTGCTGGTCTTTATCCATGGCTATAACGTAAGCTTTGAGTCGGCCTTATTACGGACTGCCCAATTAGCAGTCGACCTGCCGTTCGAAGGTGTGCCTGTTTGCTACAGTTGGCCCAGCCAAGCGACCCTGACGGGTTACCCAATTGACGCCAACAACGCAGACTGGACGGTGCCACACCTCCAAGGCTTCCTACTAAAACTTGCGACAGAGACAGGAGCCGACTCGATCAATGTGATCGCCCACAGCATGGGCAACCGTGCCATGACATCAGCAATTCGCCAAATCAGTCAACAGCAAGACCCAGTCGATCCCCCGTTGTTTGACCGAATTGTCCTAGCCGCTCCTGATATTGATGCAGACTACTTCCGTCGCGATGCCGCGCCCGCACTCGTTAAGGTTGCAAAACACGTGACTCTCTATGCCTCGTCGGAGGATCAGGCACTGATCGCTTCAAGAAAGGTAAACGGTTATCCGAGGGCAGGTGACAGCGGCGCCGACATTGTCATCGTCCCTGGCATCGAAACCATCGATGTCAGCGGCACGGACCTGAGCCTTCTCGGTCACAGCTACTACGGCGATAATGAGATCATGCTCCGCGATCTGTATGACGTCGTCCGAGCGCGATTACCGGCCACGCAACGCACTTCGCTCATTCCACGCGCCGCTGGCCCCATGACCTATTGGCAACTTGCCCAAAGGGCACCCATTATCAATCGCTAAGCCCCGCTCGCTGTCGCACGACACGGGACCGTTCGAAGTCTGACAAGATAGGTTCCCAGCGACGGACGAACTGGCTTTGCAAAGTCTGGGCACCGGTCCCTCTGTTGCCTCGATGATAACTTGCGGCCCCAGCACAACATGATTTGACTTTCAACTCGTCTGCCTCGATCATTTCAGAGAGGAAAGTCACAAGCATATTGAGTGCCTTCGTTCCCGTCTTTTGCCGTACTTGAGCCCCCACCATTTGATGCAGACACTTGAAAACATTGTCGCAACCACCAACGAATGGGGCTCTCAGTACTTCGTCTGGATCCTGGCCGTGTCAGTTCCCGTATTCATTGGCAGCCTCGTGATCGCATGGCTGTTGATTTTACGACTTCCCGAAGATTACCTGCTTCGCCCTGCCACCACTAAGTGTCATACAACGCCACCATCGCCGCTATCCTATTTTGCGCGAAAAATCGTGCTCAACTCGCTTGGGTTGATTCTTGTAACCACCGGCGTCGTCATGCTATTTACTCCCGGCCAGGGTATTCTATTTATCTTGTTGGGGGTGACGCTGATGGATGTCCCCTATAAACACGAAATGACGCAGCGTCTCGCGCGACGTAAAGGTATCCTGTCTGCGATCAATCGCATCCGGAGCAAGAGTGGCAAACGAGTTCTGACGACAGAATCTTCAGCTTGACCGTTCAGACAAACGCCAACAATACGTCCAACACGATCTGCAACTCAAGTGCCGCAACCGACATCGCGCATCACATAAAACACTCGCACGCTATAACAACAGCGGACTGGTGGCCAACCAGCCGCTACGTTACTGCCCGGCACTTAGGGGGTGCGAACCCGCTGAAGAGAGGCACACCGAAAAGAGAGGGGCAGGCCAGCTGAAAACCATTCGGCAATACACTCACATTCTGACGTTCACCCTTCAGGATTCAAGCCTGACCTGCGACTTCAAACAACGACAGCTCGCCACCAGATCACTCTCGTGGCTAACCGAACCGCGTGGCTTGTGTCACACGCGGTCCAGGCGTGGCCGCGGGAACGGCCGATGAATCAAAAACCAACCACAGGCGCAAACGGCGCGGGGTAAACAGGTGGGTAATAGCTATTGATCACCGTGGGACGCGCCACAATCACGGGCCGATTCACTACCGCAGGTGCCAGCATGGGTCGCCCCATGACAATGGGTGCAGGAGTCATGACGACCGGTGCCGAGGAGCCGATGAAGGGCCTCGCCATGGCGACAGGTCCGCTTATCACAGGTCCGCTGGACACAACGCTTTGCGAAACAACCACTGGAGCCGAGGTCACTGGAGCCTGATTGACCGCCGGTGCTTGCAGCACAGGCCTCGACGCTGTGAAGGGAACAGGTGCGATGGCGGTCGCTTGGGTGATTGTTTCAACCGGAGACACAACTGCAATGGGCTGAGCCACGGCAGGGCCAAGCACGGGGCGATAAACCGTACGAAGCCCGAGCAGACCACGACGTTCGGCAGTGTATCCCACCACTGCTGGTGCATAAGCTTGGACTGGCGCCACAAAGGTCGCCCCTGAGTTGATGGTATACGGGTATTGTGCCTCAGCGTCACGCTGATCAGCGAGCGTCACTCCAACGGCCAACAAGCCAACACCAAGATAGGTTGATATCGAACGCATACGTAATCTCCGGAACAAACTTAGATTTCAGCAAACTTCTGAGTCATCAGACTAATCGCAAGTGGAACAGGATGGGCCCAAAACCGGAAGTCGCTGTTCCATTTTCACATGGGTTTCCGGCGATCTTTGTCACCATCCCAATAAACGTTAACGTTTGGGTAATGCAGGGCAAGTCCTTGGTTCATTTCAAAAAACGGAAATTCCGTATTACCGACGTAATCCGCATGACCCTCACATCACCGTCCACGTAACAAATGCAGTAGCAACTCCTCGGGCGTTGGCTGCCTTCATCACCCACCAGTCGGATCGTGTAACGCACCCATCCGATCGTGCCAAACTCCTGTCCGCCGCAAATGTCTGTCGGTAGCCCGTGCATTCAGGCCTGAACACGGCCAATGTCTAAATTGGTCTGGCTCGCGAGATCCCCGTCCAGTCAAAGTGAGGCTCATCCAAATCTGATACAAACAGGGTCCCGCCACAAACTCTTAACCAGCCCTTCTTCTGCGGTACATTGGGAATACACTGACGTCCGGGCCGAGAAATAGCATTGAAGAACTGATCAAAACTGTCAGACCAGAGCGGGACGAGCTGAAATCACGGATTCACCTCGCTATCTATGGCGTCAGGGATGAGTACGAACGGCTATCCAAAAATGGCGTTCAAATTACAGTCCAATTCCAACCGGTCAATGAAACTGGTGAAAAGAAGGCAAACAACATCACCTCAGCGATGGGGCTGGTGGCCGACGAACGAAAACGTGGTTTTCAGCGTGAGCGTCATGCAACCTGCGACACAAATGAGTGAGTGAATCTCCATCCTCGTAGCGACAATACCAACCGCACCTCAATTCCGCCAACGCCCGAGAACCCACAGTGGAAGTCACCGATCTACCGCGTCTCGTCCGTAACACCGCACGGTTCCACGAAGTTGTGTCCGTTGCGATGAAATACGGAATCGCTCCATGGCTAAGTGGCATTCGAACCGAATGGGTGCAACGCCACCTGCGTACAACGGATGGCCAACAAATCAGCGAGCTACCAGAAGCAGTTCGCGTACGCATGGCCCTAACGGAATTGGGAACGACGTTTATCAAACTTGGGCAAATTTTGAGTACACGGTCAGACCTGATAGGACCTGATCTGGCAGCAGAACTATCCAAACTTCAATCGAGCACGCCACCCGACCCGATCGATCAAGTCCACCTGTTGATAATGGAGGAACTGGGAGGTGCACCCGATCAGGTATTTCAAGAATTCGAATCGGTTCCATTTGCATCTGCCTCAATCGGACAGGTTCACCACGCCGTTCTGAAGGATGGCAAATCTGTGGTGGTAAAAGTCCAACACGCAGATATCGAAGAGCGTGTTCGCAATGATCTCGAAATTCTGATTCAGCTTGCTGAACTGGCAGAACATTACTCACAGGACATCGCTCGCTACCGTCCTCTGGCCACGGCGAGAGAATTTGCTCGCACACTTCGCGACGAACTCGATTTCACTCGTGAACAAAGCAACCTATTACGTTTCAAACGCAATTTTCGAGATAATCCTATGATTGCGATTCCGGCTTGCTATCCACAATGTTGCTCTCGGCGAGTCCTCACCATGGACTGCCTCAATGGAATCGAACTTTCAGATCGCACCGCATTGCAAGCGTCAGATTTCGATTTAGCTGAGATTGCAAAACGTGGTGCCAACATGTTCCTACAGATGATATTTCGCGATGGTTTTTACCATGCGGATCCTCACCCCGGAAATCTGATGGTTCTACAGAATTCTGTAATCGGCTTACTCGATTGTGGGATGGTAGGCCGTGTGGATGAAGAACTCAGAGAACACATCGAAGACCTGTTGATGGCCGCCATCGATCGTGACAGCAAGCGTCTTCAGGAATGCGTTGTCGAACTCGGTGAAGTTCCGACCGATTTTGATCGGACAATGCTACAAGATGATCTTGTGAATTTTGTCGAGGATTACGGTGGGCAGTCGATTGATCAGTTCGACCTCAGTGGCTCTCTCAATGGCATGATCGAGATCGTTCGAAAACACCACATTTTACTTCCCTCGAAAGTCAGCCTACTGATCAAAATGCTCATCATGCTGGAAGGCACCGCTCATCAACTGTCGCCTAACTTCAATCTCATTGAACTCCTGGAGCCTTACCGCGTTGAGTCCGTCAAGAGACGCCTCTCACCCCAGCGTGCATGGAAAAAATTGCAATCCGCGCAACGCGATTGGACACGACTCGCCGAAACCTTGCCCTCCGATGTCGCTGACATCATGAATCGAATCCGGCGTGGCAGCTTCGACATCAATCTGGAACACCGAAAGCTTGACAGCATCACCAACCGTCTCGTTCTTGGCATCCTTACCGCCGCCTTGTTCGTTGGATCAGCATCACTTTGGAGCAACGCTGTACCTCCGCAAATTGGCGATGTGTCCCTGCCGGGCTCGATCGGCTGCGGGGTCGCCATCTATCTGGGATTCACCTTGGTTCGAGCGATCAAGAAGTCGGGAAATCTCAGATGACGTAAGCCTCACTAAGCATTCGCGCACGATCCTCAGCAAACGGCGTTCGCCGACCTCGTTGAGGCAGACAACAGCAGTGCGCAAGCGCAGGGTGGCTCGAACATTCTCGTGCCATAAGGTGTTCAAATAGGGTGCCGCAGTGCGATGCAGCCTCACTTCCAAACTACGTCAGTCCACCGCGGCACCAGTGCACTATGAATACGTGTCAATCCCGACTACTCAAATCCCCGTTTTACCGGGTTTCCAAGGGCAACCAAGCAAGGTGCGACAGCGCAAGACACGAATTTGCTCAGACTTAAATCGTGATCACTTCCCGAAGACGCGTCTCGCAGTTGATGCCAGAATTCCGCCGCATGACACAGTATCTGGCAATGCACGCGTCACAGTCCAACTGCATTACCTTCCTCACCCGCCAGCAGTTGTGGGCAACTCAAAATTAAGGATTCATGGTTGAGAGTCCAGCGTGGAAGTCGCGAGCGGCAGCAGTCCTTGGGAATCGCCTCACAAGGACCCGCGGCACCGGATCGGGGATGCGCGATTCCACACAGAGCCACCTGTCTAGACTTTGGTGACGGCTCCGCTATCCGATTTGCTGTCGATTCCAGCATGCAGAGCATCAAGTGGATGCGGACGCATCGATTCCAGCATCCGCGCAAGCACGACAGTAATGTTATCTCGCCCGCCTGCTAACAAGGCAGCAGAAACAAGAGTTTCACAAGCATCGACAGTGGAGTTGGATTCTGCGATGACCGTAGCGATGTCTGCGTCAATGACAAGATCGGACAACCCGTCGGAACACAACAGAATCCGATCATTCACGTTCAGCTTGACGTGAAAAACGTCAACAGGAACTGGCTCACCATCAGTTCCAAAACAGCGAGTGAGGACATTACCATAAGCACGCGTGGATTCAGCTGGCACGCCAGCATCCAACAGATCTTGCGCGACAGTATGATCCCGTGTGATTTGTCGAATGCCGCTGGCTCCAACCAGGTAGGACCGCGAGTCACCTACATTGACGACGACTGCAGAATCACCATAGATGTAAGCTGCCGTTAGAGTCGTTGCCATGCCATCAAGTTCAGCATTCTCTTTCGCCTTGTCTCGCAACTCTCGTTTGATTGCCTGCGAGTACAACGCCACACGTTTCTGAATGTCCAGCTGAAGATTTTCAGTAGGCTGCATGACCCAACTGCTCATTTCGCTTGCGAATTCCAGCATGGCTTTCGTCGCGGTCGCGCTAGCGACCTCCCCCGAAACCTCGCCGCCGAGTCCGTCTGCCACACACATCAACCACGCAGTTCGATCCGGATGCGTCAAATCACTGCTCGGCAGACTGCTAGCCAACACCACACCGGCACGGGTCCGTCTTACAACGGCATACTGATCTTCGTTTTTTTTTCGCACACGGCCACGATGGGTGACGGCGCTGATTTCAACGGAATCCTCCAGAACAGACTTAACCTCGATGGGATCGTTTGCACTCATCCCCAGCAGATCGTCAACGGTATCTTCCTCATCCAAACTCATCAAACTACTCCGCCTAGTACCGTTTCCTTGCCAACCAACGAGCGTTCATGTGTCTACAGGTGGAAGTGAAAAGAGAATATCGCTCTCAGGTTGAGCCAAACTCCACGTACAACACGACCCATTTTCTTGACAACGAACCTATGTCTCGAATCAGTTCCTCGAATTTATGCCGCCTCTGCACAAGCCACGCATCACAAGCCACACATCACCATTTCGTTGTTGCATAAGTCCTACCGATCACAGCCCTTCTCTCTGCTCACCAAAATGACCAAACAAAGTCGCCGCAAGGGCTGAATCATTGGCAGACACCGTAATTCGACCAATAGGACAAGTCACTGCGATAACTTTCATCAACTGCTCACGCGCAGGTTTCCGCAATCCGGCGGGGGTAGACAAGCTAAAGTGCCGCAAACCATCCCTTAACATCATACGGCCTTGCACAATTGATTGCCTCCCCCGATTACAAGTTTGCCTGACCACATGCTGCCAGGCATCGGCGCAAATGTGTATTTTCCATACATCTTGCCGCTTTGCAGCAACCAACAGAAACCGTTCTCTGACGTGCCGCTGCGATCCAGCATCCTTCGAACCCACTCAGGGAACCGGTGTCTGGAAAAAAGTGAGAGATGAAACTCAAGGCTGCTAAAATCCGCCTCCCCCACGGGACATTTGTTGGTTATCCTCACGGCTACCGGAGCCAGGACACTTGTCCGCACTGAAATCGCGCGTGCATTCTTCTTTTCACTCGCCAACCACCATTCCGCACCGACAGGGACAGCATGCGACCGGAAGAGGATCCTCAAAAACGTGTCCAGACAGCTTGCCTGCTGGTTCTGGTCGCAGTTTGCATCACGTTCTCTGTTTATTGGTTGCGCCCCGTACTGGTACCGCTCGTTGTCGCATTCTTTGTCGTAAGCGGAATCAGCCCCGTTCTGAGTATTTTGGAAAAGCGACTCGGAGTGACGCGCATTGTTGCAGCTGGCCTGACTTTTCTTGCTGGAGTGATCGTACTCATCATCTTCGGATGTTCGATTTGGGTTTCCATGATCGACTTATCCACCAACGCGCAGGCGTACCGCAATCGCGTCAGCACGATCGTCAATCGGGTCGAATCGTACTTACCTCAGCGGCTCTCGTTCAGAGAACCCATCACGCCCCTGACCAACCAATCCCCGACACCAGTCGAAACATCATCGCAGAACGGCCCGGGCCAAGTCCGTAACACGTCATCCGCACAAACGTCTACACAGACTCCTCAAGTTACCACTGCCGATTCAGAGACGAAAAGCGACAACGAGGAAGTCGTGGCCGAGAAAACAAGCACAGAAGAAGCTTCTGTACCCACCACGAATCGAATGAAGACGGGTCCGGCGGATACAGCAACGATCACAAAAACGCAGCCCCGATCTGAAAAAGCGAGTCAATTTGTCGATCAGCTGGTGACTTACGGCATCACAACCTTGTCTCAGACATTTGTGAGCCTGGTGTCCACCAGTGTGGTGGTACTGATCTACGTCTTCTTTTTGCTGATCGGGACTCCATCGATCAGTCACTCCCCGACACTGAGCGAAATTGATCGGCAGATCAGATCTTACCTATCGCTCAAGACCGTGATCTCAATTTTCACCGGCCTCGTTTTCGGCCTCGCATTGCGCATGTTAGGGGTCCCCATGGCTTTCACGTTCGGAGTGCTTGCATTCCTGCTCAACTTTGTTCCCAATGTGGGACCGATTGTTGCCAGCCTTCTGCCGATCCCACTGATCATTCTGGATCCCGAGGGTTCCGTGGGCTGGATGGCGGCAACGATCACGGTGATCTGCACCATTCAACTGATCAGCGGGAATGTTGTTGAGCCGAAGATCATGGGCAATTCTTCCGACCTGCACCCGGTCACGATTCTCGTGGGCTTGATGTTTTGGGGCATGATGTGGGGAGTCATTGGGATGTTCTTGGCGACACCGATCATGGCTGCGTTAAAAATCATTCTGGGCCGAATCCCAGGTACAAAATCAATTGCGGATCTGATGGCAGGACGCTGGACATTCGACGCTTCAAAGCAACAACTGAACGCATCGTCCCAAACACAAGGCTGATGTCAGCATCGTTTTTTTCGATTATGCTGCGGCAAAACTCCTAAACAGATGCCAATAGGTCTAAGATAACCCCATGAGCGGAACGTGGATGGAAATCGACATCGCTTCTCGGGTAATCCCGGATCCTTTGGATACCTCTCTCTTCGAGTCGACTGGATGAACAAAATCAAGCTGTTTCTGAATGCGAGTTCTCTTGGTCTTCTGGGCTTCGTCTCCTGCATGACAGGCTGCACGCGTCCAGAGAACAAGTACGATCCACCGCCACCGCCGACAGTAACCACGGCCTTGCCGGTCCGCAGTAAGATCACGCCGTTCTTGGAGCAAACGGGACGTACAGAGGCATCTGAGGATGCTGATGTCCGAGCGAGAGTCCGCGGATTCATCCAACAAATTGAATTTGAGCCCGGCGAAGGAGTTAAAAAGGATGTAATTCTCTACGAGATCGAACCTGATCAATACGAGGCAGTCTTAAAATCAGCCATCGCCAAGGTTGCCGCCGCGAAGGCTGATATCGAGGTCAAAACCGCTCGGACGATTACTCTCGACGCCGAAGTGAAACGAGCAAACGATCAACTGAAACGCGAGGAAGATCTGAAAAAGCAGAACGCGAGCTCCGAGGCGAGTTACCAAAATGCTCTCGCGGCTTCGAAAGCAGCCAAGGCCAATCTAGATTCAGGTAACGCCGATGTCGTGGCTGCCGAGGCCAAGCTTGGCAGTGCAGAAGCGGACAAGGACCAAGCTCAATTGGACTTTGACTACACGAAAGTTCGAGCACCGATTGATGGTGCAATCACCAAGACCTACTCCAAAGTCGGTAATCTCGTTGAAAATGGGGATCGACTGGCAACCGTGGTCAACGACAGCATCATCTTCGCTAACTTCAGCATCAGCGACCGAAGCTTGTTGGAGTTTATGAAGGCCCAGCAATTGGCTCAGTCGGAAAGCCAGAAAAAGCCCGAGGCCGGGGACGATCGATGGCGGGGAAAAAAGGTCTTCCTCCGCCGCGAAACAGATGAGGGCTTCCCTTTCGAGGGAGAACTGGACTACGTCGATCAAGCTGGAATCCAAGCTGACACCGGCACGCTGGGCCTCAGGGCCTCATTTAAAAACAACGACCGTCAACTACTTCCGGGACTGTTTGTTACGATCCGTATCCCTGCCGAAGAGTCTGTCGAGTCCCTGCTGATCCCCGAGGCTGCACTGACTCGGAATGACCAAGGTTCTTTTGTCTTGACCGTAGATTCCAACAACATGGTCGTTCAGAAAAAAGTCACTGTCGGTCAAACCGTCAGCGGATGGGCGATCATTCAAAGCGGCCTGAGCGATGATGATCGCGTGATTATCAACGGGCTTCAACGGGCACGAACTGGTGCCAAAGTGGTACCGACCTCGCAGACACTTTCGGTGGACGCCGAGGATCTGCTACGTGGTCGTGGGCAACCCAACACCGACATACCGGCCACTGCGCCTGCTGCAACCACGCCTGCTGTTAGCCCGAAACCCAACGCTGCGCCACCTCAACCTGCAACATCGGAAATCACGCCGTCACCGACGACGTCAGCCACTTAATTCTTGAGAACGAGAGAGGGTCTACACCTTCTTTCGATTGCACACCGGAAATCGAGCACCAGATGTCGCGTTTCTTTATCTATCGGCCCATCTTTGCAACCGTTATCTCAATCGTGATTGTGATTGCGGGATTCGTTTCATTTGGCGCACTGCCAGTTGCGAAGTTCCCCGAGGTTGCTCCCCCCACGGTCGCTGTTTCAGCGATTTACCCGGGTGGGAATGCGACCACGATCGCCGAAACCGTTGCTGCACCCATTGAACAGCAGGTCAATGGTGTCGAAGGCATGCTTTACATGGCTTCCAAGAGTGCCAACGATGGCACGTATAACTTAACGGTGACCTTTGAACTGGGAACTGACATGGACATTGCGTCGGTGTTGGTGCAGAACCGTGTCGCCATCGCAGAACCTCAGCTTCCCCAGGAAGTTCGCGCGCAGGGGATCACGACCAAGAAACGCTCGACCCAGATCCTTCAATTCATCGCGTTGACGTCTCCCGGAAAAAATGTTGATGCGCTTTATCTGAGCAACTACGCACTGACAGTCAAAGATGAATTGAGCCGGATTGCTGGAGTTGGTGACGTCACCGTTTTTGGTGCAGGTGACTACAGCATGCGGATCTGGCTTGATCCACGCAAATTGAAACAGCGCGGCCTGACCACCGATGATGTGCTCAATGCAGTCAAAGAACAGAACGTTCAAGTTGCAGCTGGCCAAATTGGTGCTCCCCCGGCCCCGGCCGACACTGCATTCCAGTTTTCGGTCAATGCCAAGGGACGCCTGACAGACGTCAAGGAATTCGAGGACATCATCATTCGCACCGGAAAAGACGGGAGAAATCTTACGGTTGGTGATGTGGCACGAGTGGAACTGGGCGGCAAAAACTACACATTCGATTCCAAGTTCAATGGACAGCCGTCAGCTTCAGTCGCAATTTACCAATTACCAGGTGCCAACGCCCTGACCACGGCCAAGCTGATCCGCGAGAAAATGCTGGAGTTGAGCAAGAGCAACAACTGGCCTACAGGAATCGACTACAACATTGCCTTCGACACAACGCTATTCGTGGAGGCTTCCATATCAGAAGTCTACGAAACACTGTTCATTGCAGTTGCTCTTGTGGTCCTTGTGATCTTCATTTTCCTGCAGGACTGGCGAGCGACAGTAGTCCCAGTGGTTGCCATTCCTGTTTCATTGATTGGCACTTTCGCGGTGATGAACGCGATTGGCTTTTCGATCAACATGCTGTCACTGTTTGGCATTGTGCTGGCGATCGGAATCGTCGTCGATGATGCAATTGTGGTGGTCGAAAACTGTACGCGGCATCTGTCGGCTGGCCTGAGCCCCAAGAACGCGGCGGTCAAGGCGATGGAAGAGATCACAGGACCGGTGATTGCGACCACGCTGGTGCTGCTAGCCGTTTTCATTCCCAGTGCGTTCATGGGTGGCATCACCGGGCAATTATTCCGACAGTTTGCTCTGACGATCTCAGCTGCGGTGCTGATTAGTACAGTCAATGCCCTGACTCTCAGCCCTGCACTTTGTGCCATCGTTCTCAGAAAACCCAAAGAAGCAAGGTTCATTGGATTTCGGCTTTTCAATCGCGGTTTCGAGGGCGCGACTTCGGTATATGGCTTTGTCATCAGCTGGTTTGTCCGCTTGGTCGTGTTGGTGCTGATCGTCTACGGCAGTCTTATCGCAACCACCGGATACCTATTCACTTCACTACCCACCGGCTTTGTTCCACCTGAAGACCAAGGCTACCTATTCGTCAACGTTCAATTGCCGGACGCTGCGTCAACACAGCGTACGACCGAGGTAATGAACCAACTGAACGAAGATTACAAAGAAATTCCCGGTGTCGCAAACTCCCTGTCCATCGCTGGCTATTCGTTACTAGGTGGATACGCGGGATCGAATCTGGGCTTTTCGATCGTCATTCTTGATCCATGGGATGAGCGTCAAACCCGAGAGACCCGCATCAGGACCATTGCGGGTGAAATGAAGCGTCGTTTTGATCAGGTTGAGGCTGCGATCGTCTTTCCTTTCGCGCCCCCACCCATTGATGGCCTTGGAAATGCAGGTGGCTTCCAGATGGAAGTCTTGAATAAAGGCGGGGCAAATTACACCCAGTTGCAGAATACGGCGCAGGATCTAGTGCAGGCTGGCAATGATCAGTCAGGCCTCTCCGGACTCAACACGACGTTCCGAGCGAACGAACCTCAACTGTTTGCCGACGTCGACCGGGTAAAAGCCAAAGCGATGAATGTGCCTCTTCAGACCGTGTTTGGCACCCTGCAAGCTTATCTTGGATCCGCCTATGTGAACGACTTCACTTACAATAACCGTCCCTATCAAGTGCGTGTTCAAGCAGAACCCGAATTCCGTGCTTCCCCTGAGGACATTGAGAATCTGGATGTCCGCGACCGCGACGGAAAAATGGTTCCCATCAGTTCCATTGTCACTGTCAAGGAAATGGTTGGTCCCTCGGTCGTCCAGCGTTACAAACTTTATCCCAGTGCGTCGGTGACCGGATCACCCGCGACGGGGGTCAGTTCTGGCCAGGCGTTGGACATGATGGAAGAGATGGCGGCATCACGACTGCCAACTGGATTCGGCTATGAATGGACGGGCATGTCCTTTCAGGAAAAACAGGCAGGTAGTGGCCAAGCCATCATCTTCCTACTCGCAATACTTGCAGTTTTCCTCGTTTTGGCGGCCCAATATGAGAGCTGGACCAGTCCTGCCGCGGTCATCGCAGTCGTGCCACTGGCCGCGTTAGGGGTCGTCCTGGCACTGGTACTGCGAAACGCAGATAACAACACTTATACGCAAATCGGCATCGTGCTGCTGGTCGCGCTGGCAAGTAAAAATGCAATTCTGATTGTTGAATTTGCCAGCCAAGAACGAAGAGAGGGAAAGGCCATACGCGAAGCGGCCCGGAACGCTGCAAGCCTCCGTTTCAGAGCCATCCTGATGACCGCCGTTTCCTCAATTCTTGGGTTCCTGCCTTTGTTGTTTGCTTCGGGTGCAGGTGCCGCAAGTCGCCAAGCGGTCGGTAACGCAGTGGTGGGTGGCATGATTGCTGCTACGTTCTTTTCCCTGATGTTCGTGCCCACATTCTTTGTCGTCTTTCAAGGCATTTCAGAACTACGAAAGAAAAAAACGGCGATGCAAAGCGTGGGCAATTCCCCAGCACTGACAGAATCTCCTGACGCAACTGAGACTCAGTAGCTGAGACCTAGTAATAGGGATTCAACAATTCTGGTTCCAACTTCTTGCAACACAATATTCACTGATGAATCAAGACGCACCAGATCTACTGCAAAGCAAATTGGGTACCTTTCGGCGGTTGCGACATCTCGAACTGCTACTGGCGCTGGTGGGCATCATCCTTGGTCAAGCCGTCTTGAATGATACTTCCAATGTGAATCGGACCATCTTCAATCTACTTTTCTTTGCGGTCGTTATTTCGGCGATGCGTTCCCTTTCGCAATCAAGATGGAGTCAGATTTTCGCGTTTGCCACAGGTCTTGTTGCACTATCCGCCTCGATGTTTGCGGAATTCCAGCCATCACGAGTCTTGCTGGTGGCCGTCTACGCATGCTACCTCGCTATCTTTCTGTCGCTTGTCATCGCCTTGTCTCGAAGTGTTTTCCAGAGTGGCAGGATCGATACCAATCGAATCCTCGGAGCGGTCTGCATCTACTTCCTGCTGGGTCTGATCTGGGCGCTAGTTTATTCACTCATTGAGGTCTGCTACCCAAACTCGTTCAACATTCCTGATTATGTTGCCTTGGGTGTACGTCAACAAATGGTCTGTGACATGATCTACTTCAGCAATGTCACCCTGACGACTCTGGGCTATGGCGATATTCTTCCGGTCAGCAATCTGGCACGAACGCTGGCCAACCTCGAGGCGATAGCGGGGCAACTTTATGTTGCCATTGTGATTGCTCGCATGGTGGGCGTGCAGGTCACCCAACAGCCTGAACATGACCAACGGAACAACCTACCAACCGACCCAACCAATCAAGAGAGTATAAATTCATGAACACATGGACTGAATGATCGGTAACGAATCGTGTTCATGCAGCACTTTCTTCCAAGAAACAGCACCAAAAACGTGAGTGCCCGAATGTGATGGACGGCTCGGTGGGCGAATTCGGGCAGCCAGCAGGATGTCGCTAGATAGCCGATACCAGGAGGCGACTCTTTTCACGAACAACCACGCAGCAGCAAGCCGCCCCGCAAAAGCAAACGCAAACGCAGCATGAAACCTATGAAAAGAGTGCGAAACGCAGTTCATAAGATACTGCGCGAATAGAAAACGCATTTTTCGGGTGCACTCAGGTGACGGATGCACGAGAGCTTACCCTAGCGCAACTCTATAAAACCAAGCTACGGAAACGACCGGCATGTCACCCCGCACTCCGAGATTCTCACACCGTTTGGTTGGTTAGCGGCTTACTCTACGAACCGGTCCAGCCCGATAACCTGGATTACTACGCAATGCTTCTTGCGTGGCGATCAGGCTATTGCGTCCGTAAGTGACAACCCATTTTGGCGGGTATGGGTTCCCCGCGTTGGGATAGAGCGTAACTTCCCAAGCCGAGGTTAAACCTGCCTGAACCGCTTGCAAGTTTAGATTCATCATCGCAATTCGCTGATTGACCTTCTGGTCCCGCTGGTAAGCTGCAGCCAACGACTGCAGGTGAAACGCTTGATCATCCTGCTTGTAATTCTGAGCGGCTGACCTTTGCGTCGCAGTGGCCCCCCCTGCTCCGAGCGGGTTAGAGGCGACATCGTTCCCAAGATTTGCGGTAAATCCTTCGACGGGCTTGGGCAGCCCTTCAACGCCAGGATTGGTCTTTCCTCCACCGGCAGTGAATCCTTCCACAGGCTTGGTCAACGCTGGGTCACCCGCATCACCTTTATCAGTGAAGCCCACTACGGGCTTGGCCCCGGCTGTTTCATCGGTTTCCCCGGGAGTCCCTGGTGAAGGTGGTGCGGGAACAGCTTTGTGACTCTCTACCCAAGCATCCCATCCACTCTTCAGTATCTCTTGTTCCTGCTTTGCGAACAGGTAGAAAGGAACTGCGTACTGCGAGCCATCCTGCAACTCAAAGACCACACCTTCCAGATTGTAAGTCTTAGACTTGCCGTTACGGAATACAGGCGAGGTACCCACCCAATCCCCGAGAGCCTTCTTATTGGGCATCGGCATGGATTCCACTACTTCGATAACTCGGAGCAGAATATCCTGATAAAGCTCCGGCAAGCCATCAAATGGTTTGTCATTAACCACGACCTTACCGTCTAGCTGTTTGATCACAACTTCGTCGCGTTCATAGTCCACAATCCTGCCGACCACTTTCAGACCATTAGTCATCGTCCAAGTCTGGGTCTGCTCAAGGTGACTGTTGTGAATTTCAAGAGCTTCTTTGCTCTTCAGGTAATCACGATCTTCCTTGCAAAGCTTATTGATTGGACATGAGCCTAATTCTTTGTTCTCACGCTGCAAAATGACCATGTCGTCATCAAAACCGACCAGATCTGCATTGATGGTGTAGAGCCCCGTCACGTCTTTCCAGATTCGTGCGTCTGCATTCCCGGTAACGGCAAACACCACCGCCAAGCCAACCCATGCTTGTAATCCGCCCATTGTTCGCAAGGCATAAACCATGATCATCTCCAATTTCAGAATGCAGCGTGTGCAATCAGGTATTTCATTCAGTTCAGAACGGCGCTTTCGCGACCCGCCTTCATGATAGTCAAAAGCTGCCTAACAGGGCACGGCTGCAGAGCCGCTTTTCCAACCTAAGCCTGTTTACCTGCGTGAGGCTTGTCGGCTGGTATCCGAAACTGCTAGCCAAGGACGTGCGATATCTGCTAAATCCCACCTTTCCAACCCTCGAGAGCCAACATTTACCCCCAACCCATCGAGACGCGTTCCACGCTGCAATTGCCAGGCAAACGGGGAAGCACCAGTTTTTTTGGCGATCATCCGACATCTCCAAATCGGCACGCCCCAACTTGGCCCTACGATGCCAAGATTCCCTACTCCTCAGAAAGCCATGCTTTAGCAGCAGCTTCATCAGCAGCATCGAAGTACTTGACCGTCGATAGGGTAAACGGCTTGCATATCATTGCCATCCATTTTTCCCAATTGGAATCGCCCACCATGGCGATCTTACTGATGTCCGAGCAATGCTTGGTTGCGAATTTGATGTCTTCCCAAACCGCCCCCATTTCCCAACCATGAAAGTCGTGCATGACAAACAGAACGTGGATTTTCCCGACTTGGCTGATCAACGCTTCGACGGCAGGCTCAAAACTGCCATAGTCTTCTGCGGTCAATTTGCCGCTCACCCGAACATCCAGCAGCTTTGCGTCTGCATTTTCTGATAATTGAATTGCCATGGAAATCCTCAATTGTGTTGACGTTTATCGTTCACCTGGGCGAACTGACTCATGTGTGATCCGATCGACAACGTAACGGCACCCTGCCAGAACGGTTCGCCCCATCGTACAAGATTCCGAGTTTCCTGAGGGGACCTACAAGGCAAGGTATGGGGAAGATTTTACGACTTCCCCTGCGAGAGTTCTGCAGTTGGCTCACGTCTCAGCAAGCTAGAGACTTCATTCACCAAAAACATACAGTCAGACAGGACATGGGATTCTGGTTCCCGAGGAAGCCGCCGAATTGACCCACGGGTGTGCCAACCTACCCTGCCAAGGGGGCTTGATCGTCTTTGTCTTTTGCCGGGATGGCTTGAGATAAAACCACAGACGCGATGATTCTGGCAATGTGATTCTGTCAGGCCCGTTCAGGTTTCCTGAAATCGGGTAGTAACATCGGATTCAGATTCGAAGTTCCGGTGGTTATGCTCGCCCAAGTGCTATCTCATTAGATGCTGTACTACCAAGCCAGCTAATTCTTCTGAACCAGACTCCCTCTTTTCCGTTGCAATCGGGTTCACCCAACAGAGTTTCAATCTTCGGCGACATGCTTGGACGCCTTGATTCTCTGCTGCCCATCGGCTGCTCCGCAAATTGCGGTAGCGACCTTACCGTTCAGATAGGCACGCAACTCATGGCGTAACTGCTGCCGGGCTCGCGAGAGTCGACTTCGAACGGTCCCGACCTTGATATCCAAGACGTCAGCAATTGCCTGATAGTCAAACCCCTCGAATTCCCGCAGGATTAGAATCGTGCGGTAGCTATCATCGAGTCGTTGCATGGCTTCTCTGACGTGTCTTCTTTCCTCATCACGCTCGACCGACTCTGACGGCAGAACCTGACGATCAATGGTCAATTGATCAAAGTTCGGCCCGATACTCTCCAGCGGACGCATTTTTTGATTTCTTCGGAAATCACTTCGGCTGGCGTTCAGTGCGATTCTGTAGAGCCACGTATAGAAGTTGCTTTTCTTTTGAAAAGAGCTGAGCGCCAAAAACGCTCTGACAAAGGCATCCTGCACAATTTCTTCCGCGGCAACAATACAACCGACTTGGCGAAGAATCGATTTAAAAAGACGATTCTGGTACCTGCGTGTCAGTACTTCGTAACACTGGTGGTCGCCACCAACGATGACACGGACCAAATCTCCGTCGGTCATCTCGGCATTATCGCGGCTATCGGTGGCAGTGGATTGCACAGAAATGCTACCTTCAACTAAAATTCGGTGCTGTTTGTGGTGCAGGATCTGAGTACAAAATCAACGGTTTCCTACTCTCTCCCCCTTGAGTCGCGTGAGCCCTCACCGGAACCCGCAGTTGATTCGAAGAAAAATAAGTTGATCGCTGATAAGCTGACGTCCAAACCAAACACAGCATCCGATGGGACTCGGCATCAGTGACGATCTGCGGCTAGACTGTGGTTGTGATCCACAGGAATGCCACGATCCACAAGAAAGCCACAGTGATCAGCAACTCACCATTCATCCTGCGACCGCTTCACCAGCATGGCAAACGAAATGAATTCAGCAGACGATCCACACGAGTCAGCAGCAGACAGCCATTTCGATGCTTCGGACGAAACGTCGACCGATGAGCAAGAGATTGCCGCCCTGCTGGAACAACTCGCCAGTGGGGTCGACAATGCGGCTGACCAACTCATGCCGTTGGTGTATGACCGACTTCGGGGCTTGGCCCAAAAGATGCTCCGAAACGAATCACCCTCTCACACTTTGCAACCAACCGCATTGGTGAACGAGGCATACATTCGGATGTTGGGACAGAGTCAGGTCAACTGGCAGGGGAAGACCCACTTTTTCGCGATCGGAGCGAGGATGATGCGACGAATCCTCGTTGATCACGCACGTCGAAAATTGAGTCAAAAGCGGGGTGGCAGCCTCCACCGTATTTCTCTTGAGGAAGATCTCTGCATCAGCAAACGGAGTGATGAGGACGTTCTGGCAATCGAGGACGCTCTCAGTAAACTCGCTGAACTTGATCCGCGACAGGCGCAAATCGTAGAACTGCGTTTCTATGGTGGACTCACTGTAGAAGAAGTCGCAGAAGTTCTGAAAGTCTCCAAACGAACCGTTGAGTCCGACTGGACAATGCTCAGGGCATGGCTGCGACGGGAATTGACGAGCGAGCATTCAACGTGACTCCCGAAGAGTACGCACGCGTTAAAGAAATATTCACGCAGGCAATCGCGATGAAGCCTGAGGCACGCGATGCATACATCGCGAAAGCGGCCGAAACCGATGCGTCCATGATCGCGCAAGTGCAATCGCTGCTGGAATACCATGTCGAAGAAACCGTGCTGGATGCTGCCGATGGGCAGGACACGCTCAATGACGAAGTCAATGACGACATTATGGTCGATGCGGCTCCAGATTCAGACACTTTTCTCGTTCAAAAGGATGTCTGGGAAGATAATCGCCAAATCCTGCGACGCAGGTTGATGATCATCGCCACCGTGATGACCATCATCATCACCGGCTCAACTGTCGACTGGTTCCTCTCATCCACGGAGGACACTGACTATATCGCTCGCCTGATTGCTTTCGTAGTTAGTTTGACCGCAGCAATCATTCTCTATCGCAACCAGAACCTGTCATTGCGTCAAATCAGGATTGCGGAACTGATGGTGATGGCGAATGTTGGACTCCTGGCTATCGATCTGGATATCCGCATGACATGCAACGTGATTGAGGCTGAAAAACCGAACATGCCGACCATGCTCGCAAGCATTAACAATTGGAATTATGGCACGTGGAGCCTGATCATCTTCATCTATGGAGTGTTCATGCCCAATCGCTGGCAAAGAGCCGCATGTGTGCTGCTACCAATGGCGGCGGCCCCTTATCTGGTCACGGAAATCACCACCGTCATTGCTGCAGATCAATATGGAAAGAACATCAAGGACCTGATGCACAATGACCTGCTTGGTAGACCCTTATCTCCGCCGTTAATTGCCGCATGCATTTCAATTTTTGCCGCACACACAATCCATGGGGCGAGAACATCCGCGTTTCAGGCACGAAGACTCGCACAATACCGACTCATTGATTTGATTGGTGAAGGGGGCATGGGCCGAGTTTATAAAGCCGAGCATCTACTGCTCAAGCGATCGTGTGCAATCAAGCTGATACAACCCGATAAGAATGCTGATGCCAAAGCGCTTCGGCGATTCGAACGTGAGGTCAGAGCAACCGCACAACTTACCCACCCTCATACGGTTCAGGTCTACGACTATGGCCAAACCAACGAAGGTATTTTCTTTTTTGCAATGGAACTGCTGCCCGGAATGAATCTCGGTGAACTGATTGAGAAAACCGGCCCCTTGCCGCCCGCACGAGTTGTTCATTTTTTAATACAAGTAAGTGATGCACTTAGAGAAGCACATGAAGTCGGATTGATTCATCGCGACATTAAACCAGGAAACATATTCATCTCGGAAAGAGGTGGTATTCGAGACTACACCAAGCTACTGGACTTTGGTGTGGTCAGAGAGGTCAAGATTGACCCTTCGCTGAGCCAAACCTCAATGATGATTGCTGGTACCCCTTCATTCATGGCACCGGAACAGGCAACTCATCCTGAACAAAATGATGTAAGAAGTGACCTCTATTCGCTTGCGATGGTCGGTTACTACATGCTAACAGGGCAAAGCGCATTCAAAGGGCAGACCCCAATCCAGATCATGATGGCCCAAGTCAATGAAGAACCGCCCCCCCCTTCGACACTTCAATCCGGTATTCCCGCAGACGTCGAAGCAATCATTTTGAAGTGCCTTGAAAAAGATCCTGAGAACCGCATTGCCAGTGCGATTGAGTTGCGGGATGCCTTGATCAAGTGCAAGTGTTCAACTGACTGGACCACGACGCTGGCTTCTCAATGGTGGAATGAACAGGCACGAAGTCCTGTGAAGATAGCGAAGTCCTCTGACACGAAAATCTCCTGAAATAGGATTTCGTCTCAACAGGGAATAGCTCAACTGAAGATCGTGTGTTTGCAGCAATGTCAACTTCAGACGCAAGATTGAAATGCGACTCACCGCGCTGACCGGCACCCGGACTGCCCTACCTGCCCTACCTGCCCGACCTGCCCGTGCCGCAGCACAACAGTCGATCTCAAGCACAGTCATTTTTTCGGATAGTGGTACTACGGAATCCAGTGCAGTACATCTCTGAGCACGCACCAACGTGGTTGTTGATCTTCCGTACCCCCGCCCTCAACCCAGTATTTCCTGAGCTGTCGCAAAGCCCCATCCATCTCTTCGAAATCGAGAAATCGATCGAGCAAACGGACCCATTCGCCATCATTTTTCCGCACAGCTAATCCAACAGGGCGATGGATCGGTGGCGTAGGAATGACGACGGAATGCTCTGGATAAAGCACATTCCAAGCAGCACCCTCCTCAGCCGGAAGAATCAAACCATCCAGATCTTGCCGCTCCCCCTCGAAAAACGACTCTATTGAGTCAACCACTTCAAACTCGACATTTGGATGCCGTAAACGAGCTTGTTTTGCGGCATCCAGTTCATCGGTGCCAAGCTTACGAACACTATCCGGGATCCCATCGAGAGCATGCGCATCAAATTCATCACGACGGTGATCACGAACCACGACGGCGACTGTCGCTCTTTGGTACGGCCGCGAAAATCCGACCGCAAGCAATCGCTCAGGTTTGATCACCAACCCACTCATTGCAACATCGATCTCACCTGAATCCAACTGCTCAATGACTGAATCGTATGTGTAGGGAACAAATTCCAAACGCACACCCAAGCGCGCACCCAGCCGGTGCATCAATTCAACATCAAAGCCCACCAATTCATTTCGCCGATTGACATAGGAATACGGCAGATGCCGTGTTCTGTAGCCAACGCGCAGAACCTTTTCCTGCACCAACTGTTCCAGCATGGAACCTCCACTGAATCGGCGAGGCGGCACCTCGTCTCTTGATTCGTAAACGACTACGTCATCGTGTGGCTGTGAAATCCCGAGAGCCAAAAACTGATCGTCGAGTGTGTAGTCCAACTTCGTGCTCGTCAAATACCATCGACCAGCAGAACAGACAACAAGCAAACAGACTCCCATCACCAACATTGATCCTGATAGTCGCGCTAATCGCAACCTGAGCCTACCCTGCAATATCTCATTAACGATGACCGTTAATGCCATCAAGTGCATGACACCCACCACATCAGCGACCCGCGTCGTGATGAAACCTGGCAGAATGAAGAGTGCCATCAAATCTTGGGGCAATTGGTACTTATCCAGCATGTAGGGAATGCTCACCAACGGACTTGCAAAGCTGGAAATCACTCCAGCAGCAGCCATTTCTGCAGTCGCGACCGAACCCAAATCATCCCCGACATACCACGCAGCAAACGAGATGAACAGAAACGCTAGAATTTTTCCAATATGTGGAAACGGATAGGCAAGCGGTACCAGAATCCGAGCAGTCGAATCTTCGATTCCATTCTTAGGTTGGCCATCGAGATGCAACAATTGTTCAGTGCGTTCAGAGATCTGCGGCAAAACAACAAATAGTTTCCCGGTTGCGATGGCGGTCAACATGGGCTCCTGCGCTGCAGATACCAAATCCCGATAACGAAAGTGTGTCAGCGAAGTGACCAACAGAGGCAAGGCTCCAAAGGTTGCCACCGCGCTGGCAACCACAAAGATCAGCAGGTAGGCCTGCAGACGTGACAGTTCCTCAAAATGCATCGTTCCCGCAGCAGCGGCAGTCAGCGCAAACAACCCCAACGGTGCAATCCGAATCAGGAACAGATTGACTCGACTGATTCCACTGGAACACAAATCAAGGAAATCCAGCACCGGCTCCTTCTCGGGGGTCAGCATCAGCGCTGCACCAAAGAATAAGCAAAACACAACAACTGCGGGCACATATTCATTCGTCAAAGCGCGAAACACATTGGTAGGTATGAACGTCGTCACAAAATCCTGTTGTTGCACCAATGAGGCATCATGTTCAGGACTGAAAAACGAGGCTCCCGTGATTTGAGGTAAAGCAAGCGAGACGATCACGATTATCAGAATTGCAAGCACCCAAAATGCAAGCAGCACTGAAGCGGTCACCAGCCCCAGCTTCTTTGCCTGTGCGGGATCAAGACGACCCATTTTCGAGACCAACGAAAGCAGCAGGTAGGGTAGAACTGTCATCTGCAACAGTCCTACATAAGCCTGTCCGAGAACCTTCAAGTTGCCACAGTAATCGCCAAAAAACAGCCCGCAGACAACACCCAGCACAAGCCCTAGCCCAATCCACACACCAAGCTTGGAACGCTTATGCTCATCCAACCGGTCACTATTCGTTTCTTGTCCCTTGCCTGCCTCAGCCATTGGTAGCGATGTAGGGTTCAAAATCACATTCTCAATAAATCAGTTTTTTCGCATTCAAAGCGTAGTTTACGGCCTATTAAGTAATGAACCTAACCCCCACTGGTTAAGCATTGCGTGCAGCTTCGTCACAAAGAACGCTGAATCCCCATTGTAAGATCGTGGACTTGCGGCAAACACCAACCAACAATCGCCTCCCCGCGCCCGACCGACACCGATTATCATTATAAGTGGCAAAAAAAGAATTATTCGTTGGTTGGTTAATCGCAAAAGCAACACGAAAGATAGTGTCGGTGAACACGAGCGAAAATAGTCTGCAAGATCGCTCTGCAGCAATCTTGGTGATGCTGTCGTTTGTCAGTCTGCTCATCAGCTACATCACTTCTATTTTTGTAGCCCGAAGTCTTGGACCTGCTGGCTTCGAGACTTACGTGGTAGCCATCGCCACCCTGACGCTACTGTCAACGCTTTCGGAATCAGGGGCCGGAAAAGCTGCGATTCAAATCCTGCCAGTCTATCACTCATCCGGCAAATGGCATCTCATATCGGGCTTCTGGCGGTTTTCCATTCAGTTGGTTTTGCTTGTCAGTTGCTTGATGGGACTCCTGGTATTACTGGGCGACATGATCCAACAGCGTGCCACCGAGGACCACGCAATTCTAATTGCCGCCCTGTTTCTACCAGCCGCCGCTTTGTCTGGTGTTTTCATTGACTTACTGATGGCAATTCGAGCGCCCCTTCTGGGCGCGACCATCGCAAGACTGGTGATCCCGACTGCGACGCTGATCATGATGGTTTTGGGAATGCATTTCATGAAATCATTCACCGCACCGTGGGCGGTCGCATGCTTTGGGTTGGGCTCCGTGCTGGGTGTTGCTCTTGCGGGTATCACATATCGGAAACAATCACCGGTCGAAGCATCGAATGCAACACCTGAATTTGACCGCCCCTACTGGTTCCGTGAGTGCCTGACCTTCCTGACGTTGGCAACGTTCGCATCCTGGATCTTCCGTTCCAGTGTGATTGCCCTCGACCTTCTTTCCCTGCCGCCCGAAGAGGTCGCAAGCTTCGCAGCGGCAGCTGAGACCGGCGGTTTAATACTGTTACTTTCCAAGTCTACAGACAAGTACTTCCAACCCTACCTGGCGGTCTTCATTGAACGCCACGCTTGGTCCGAAGGAATTGCAATGCGGAAACGGAGACTCATTTGGGTCGGTGCAACATGCACGGTATTCCTGACCATCATCGTACTAGCAGGTAAGCCGATTCTCGGACTGTACGGCACCTCGTTTGTCAGCGGCTACCCGGCACTCATACTCATCGCGACCGGCTGCTGTTTCTGGAGCATGTTTTCCCTGGCACCTGCTTATCTGAAATTCAGTGGGCTAAACCAACTTGTGTTATTCGTCACCGCAACTGCAGCGTTCGTGATGATTGCACTCACACTGCTCCTTGGTTACTGGTGGGGTACAACCGGTGCGGGGATCGCATTTTTCTTGGTGCTAACCAGCACCTCATCAACATTTCTGTGGCTAGCACGCAAGCACTTCCTCAAGCAAACGGGTGAACCAGCGACACCCAGCAGGGAACTCGATGCGTGATTAAAAAGTGAATTGTATTTGCCAGCGGTGCAGCCAACCAGCGGCACAGGCAACCACTGAATGCCGGCACCGCCTCACACGCAAAAGCATCCATGCAGATCCGGCGAGTGTCCATTTCCCCAAGGCGTTATCAAGGACGACTGACGACGAACCAAAATCATCACCAAGAATGATTGTGGTTGATTAGACAGAAACATCCCATACGCGAACCTCCACCGCCTCAGGCACCGCTGAAGAATCGACCCACGTTTGATCTAAAACAGCGCACCGTACAAAGCCGTACGGAACAAAAAAGTGGTACACGACTCGTCCAAACCGATGCCTGCATGAATGACTGTCTTGCAAACGTGGTGCTTGATCGGCGATTCGATCGGTCACAACCAGCTGCATCGAAGCTGAACTCCAGTCACTCGCAATGATCCGATGCAGGAGATTCTACCGACCAGCTCAAAAAGAAGTTTCATTTCCATGTTTCACGAATGATTCAAACTGAACTTCCAAAGAGGTTCGCGGATTTGGTAATCCTCAGGTAGATTCCGAAAATCTTCTCCCTGCCAAACTCCCTCATGATTCGCATCAGTCATTTACCCATCACTCTGGTGCTCGCGTTTGCCACTACTTGGTGCTACGCCTTGGTCAGTGATTCTGCGCCATCATCGTCGGACTCATCGTCAGCCTCACCGTCGGACTCACCCTCGAGTGCGTTCTTCAAGGATCGTAAGATTGATTCTGGTACGCCGCCCGACTTCCCAAAGCAAATCACTTCCGCCAAGACAGAACCAGACAGTTCGCCCATGACGGCATCCGGCGTCCGCATGATCCTCCCCACCTTTTCAATTCCGCAAGTAGCTGGACTCGACCGCGTTCCCATCAACTCATTTGCTGCACTGCGTGAAACGCCTTCTGGTTTCTCCTTGGAGCAGGAATCCTTGACTTCCGGCGTTCCGGAAGGGCAAGAATCGTCAGCCTCGGAATCAGATACTGACTCCGGCAAGGGTATTGTTCAAGCACTCTTCAATTACCGTCTAACCGAGGCAGAGCTAAGTCAAACAGATTTCAGTGAGTTTGATGCAGTCTGTTTCCAAGATGATAAGACCGAAACTTTGGACATGCCGTTGGATGTGCCCGTCATGCAGTCATCAGCGGCTTACGGGCAATCCGGAGTGAATTCTGTTGCGCAATTCAATGTTGGCGTAGACCTTTACGCCGCCCCTGACTTCAAGAACGGGTTACTGATCTACGGAAAAAATGTAGCGATGAAAATCGGCGGTTATGTGAAAGCAGATTTCATATACGATTTCGATCCAATCGACTCGACGGACTCCTTTGACACAACCAAGATTCCGGTAGATGCGTTGCCAAGAACCAACTCCCGATTTCATGCGAGACAATCAAGGCTAAGCTTTGACACACGATGGCAGGGAGGAGACGAGGTTGTCAAAATCTACGTGGAAGGTGACTTTTTCAGCAGCAGCGACACATTCCGATTGCGACAAGCGTATGGAGAGTCAGGTCGAGTGCTGGTTGGCAAGTCATGGACAGCATTTACTGATGTTGCAGCGGCTCCGGCCACGCTTGACTTTGAGGGTTCCGTTTCATCGGTCAACCGACGACAGGCTCAGGCCCGCTACACGTTCCCAATTTGTGATGACATTGTCACTGGGGCAGTGTCAATGGAAGACACCAAATTCATCATTGCCCTTGATCCCAGCCTGGGGACATCGCGTTCACCAACCCCCGATTTTGTCGGACACGTTCGATTGGCAACTGACCTGATTCAACTGCAGGCTGCAGCCCTCTTCCGCGAAGTAGGCTTTCAACCCACGGGCAAGAGTACGACCACAAAGCCCGCCGGGGGCATGAACTTCACGGGGGTCCTGATGTTAACAGGACGCACGAAAGCCTACTCACAGGTATTGTTTGGAAAGGGTATCGGCAGTTACCGATCACTTCCGGATGCTGCCGCCGTGACCGGCGGAGAAGCTGCCTTGCTGCCGATGTTCGGCTGGATGTTCGGACTCACACACGAATGGACCGACTTACTGAGTTCCAACTTCACCTACGCAGCCAACGACATTGACAACACCACTGGGCAAGACGCTGATGCTGTCAAGCAGACGACCTACATGGCGATCAATCTACTCGCCCAACCGAAAAAAAGAGTCACGGTTGGCATCGAGTATTTGTACGGAACACGGACCAACAAGGACCTGCAATCCGCAAGCGCTCATCGACTCCAATGTGCCGTGATATTTAACCTGCCGTGATATTTAACCTGCCTTGATATCACCAGCAGGAAGCGGTCAGTTGGTATTGCCAGCTGTCGTTTCTGGTTCTTCCAAACGGACCATCAACCACTGCTGTGTCTCCCCATTTTCGAAATGAATCAGGACGGGTGTTTGATCGTCCGTCAAACCGGAAATTCCAGTTTCCATGACTGGCCACTGCTTACCCGTGGCAACCCACGCTACCCGCTGTGACTGTTGGTCGACAGCTCCTTCCAATTCCTGGCTTTTGTCAGTGGTGCTGTTATTAAAAGTACCAGCCACAGCACCATTTTTACTGATAGCCAGTTGCAGGAACTGGGTAGGTGCCGGCCCCGACGCTTCTCCATCCTGCGTCAAAGCAAAAACCCCCAGTGACATCCAATCCGAATCTGCTTCGGGCTCCGGCGCCGACTCCGCAATCGTCATTGCCTGCTGCGCATACTCATCTGCTGTGGCAATGGGCTGCCCTTCGTAATACACGGTGCTATTGTCGTAATAAACATTTCCGCCGTAATTATATTGTCTCGCATTTGCCCAGCCCCAGGGAAACCAATTCGAAACGGCGGCCCAAGTCGCCCAATGGTAAGGATGATTCCAGCGGTAACGTGCGTAGTCAGGATGGTCCTTGTAGAAATCGTAGCGAGGATAATGGTCATGCATTTGCTCTCGCACCTCATCACGTCGATCGTAACGATCCTGGGTCCGCTGCGACATATCTTCGACTCGCCCGACCCGATTCCCATTACCGGTCGTGCGTCGATCCTGACGTGTCCCCATTCGATCCTCACGACCCTCCGATCGCTTCCCACGATCGTTCACTCGGTCTTGTCGCTCAGCTGCATTCACCCGATCACCCGCCCCCGCTCGGAGCTCTCTCGTCCCAGGCAGATTCGCACGATCGGCGAGCCCCGGAAGCTGCCCGGTTTGTGGACCTCGATTTTGCAAAAAATCGCTTGCTGCATTGCTGGAAGGCATCTGCCCAACACCATCAATAGTACGATTTCCCCGCGCCGTGCGACTTCCAGACGCAGGACGAAATGCCCCGCCACCGCCAGAGGGTAGGTCAAGGAATTTTTGCAACTGGTTCTGTGACGGACGAGCATCCGACCCAACATTTCCTGACCCAACATTTGGCCGCGAAGTCCCGCTTCCAATTGGACGACTGCCCGACACTGAAGGGCGCGTTCCCCCTTGAGGCATCTGCGCGCGGTTCGCCGATGTACTCGATCGACTGGACGATGCAGTGGGCCGACTCATCGAAGGCGAAGCTCCCCCGCCACGACTGACACTGCCACGACTAACACTGCCACTACTGGCACCACCATTGCGGCTACCACCATTACTACGTCCACCGCCGCCTCGAGCAAGTACTTCGGCGCCGATGGACATCGAGAGCATCAAGATCAAAGCACAGAACCACGATCGCTGAACCATCAAGCGACTAAGGTTTGACAAGGATAAAAACATTCAAGTACCTGCGAAAATTAACGAATCTTTTGGATTGCAAAACGTGGCGGAATAGCCGAATCACTTACAAAAACGAGTGACAAAAAAGTATCACTTACGTGTCACGATGACTTCGGCGATATTAGGCAGCATTTGCCCATCGAAAGTTCGACTCACGGATTTGAACGCGAACCCGCGATCACCCTGACGAGTCAGTACATTGACCGCTGAAGTTGTATGCCCCGTAGCGGTATGCCCTTTCTTCCGCACATGCCAGCTTGCAGGATCCTGACCATCGGTCTCTTCAGATGACCAGATTCCCGTCGCGAAACCTCCGTCAGAATCAAAGGTCCATGAGCGGATCCGTTTTTCAACCGCATCCCAGCCAATGATTTGCATCCCAGACAAGTGCACACCCTGCTGATCGGCAACGGTAAAGGCACGATGCAGAAAATTCTGATTCTTCGTCCAGTGACAGACTGTTTCGATCCGCCCTGCTTCATCCTCATCGACCCAAGTTCCCACCAGCCAGTCCAATGGTTTCAAATGTTCATAATTGGATACTGGAGTTTCTTCAACCTTTTCCTCGACACGATCCAGAAGCCAAACGCCATCTCTACGAACATGTACAGCCGAGTATTCAGTTACCCGGCTCTCAACGTCAGTCCCTCCAATGGTTGTCCGTCCCTGCTCCACCGCAACATTTGGTGAAACAAATTCAATCGCATTCACAACGACATCGATTTTCAGGCCATCAGTATTATCAAACACGTTTGAAAACTGATCTTCAATTGCCTTTCGACCGATGATTCTGCGTCCGTCCATTGGCGTTACATAAACTGCTTCGGGCGACCAGTGACTGGCTAACGCCTTAGCATCCTGTCGATTGAAGGCATCAGCGTAGGAAGCAACCGCCTTTCGGATTGTTTTTTCATCCTCTGTCTGATTTGGTATGCCTGAGGTCTGCCCAAAACAGATTCCGCAGCCCAACAACACCAGCACCATCATCCCCGGCGCCCGATTTACCCAGGCCATGCTGGGAAGGTTCAAAAACACACTCATGAATTTACGCCTTAAATTTTCAATAACAGTGCTCACAGAGCGTCGCCCACCGCGCGGCATCGCCCCTCATGACATCAAAACATTTGCTCGATGCCTGACGTGACAGGAGCCTAAAGACAACCACGATCCTCAACAAGTGGTTACTGTAAATCTGTGATGGGCATGGTACATAAAATCCTACATTCCCCCGCGTCTGCAAATCGGAGCAAACGCCTGTTGGACCAGAGTTGGCTAAATTTTGGCCCCAAAATAGCCCAATCAGTAGCCCAATCAATAGCGGGCCACCGATGATCACCGTT
The DNA here is from genome assembly GCA_002690925.1 of Rhodopirellula sp. Lineage (GTDB taxonomy): Bacteria > Planctomycetota > Planctomycetia > Pirellulales > Pirellulaceae > Rubripirellula. The sequence continues at coordinate 62,637 of NZGD01000127.1, read as the reverse complement.
CCATGGACGGACAGGTCGAACTACGACGCAGCTACCATACAGACATGAAAAAACGCCAGTCGCGAACATAGGCAACTGACGTTTTGATAAGTCTTTGCAGAGACACAAGATGTCTCGGATCGCTTAAAAATCAGCGCTATACTTACTGACCAGTCTTATACGCTCCTTCGACGTAGCAGAGGCAATTTGATTCCAGATATCCTGCAAACTTGCAGCTCCCCTTGAACGTTCCTGCATGTGAATCTGAGCAATCTCACTGCCCTGTTGCTGACGCGAGGCATTCATGGCACTTACTCCTGAACCCATTCCCTGTGGGCCATAGGGTGTCGAGCCATACCCCATACTGGCTCGGTAGCCACCATAAGAGCTATTCGAATAACCGGAACTTCCGCTGCCTCCCGTTTGCGACACCCTCAAAGCACTGGACATCCCAACGCCCTTCATGAGAGTTTCACAATTTCGAAAAGTGGCAGCGATCTTCGCTCCAAAATTGACCAGCTCAGGGTCAACATTCAGAATTGGCAAGCGATCGATCTTTCGTGCGTACTTGTCGTACCAGATTGCTCCTTGCCCGAATGACTGAAAACTGTGATCGTTCTGAAGGTCGTCCATCAACGAATTCAGCGACTTCCAATACTGTTGCGTCGCAAGCAACACATCCTGCTCTTTGTTATTCGTTCCGGGAGAGTTTGCCTGCTGCACAGCATGGGTCATCGACGCTGGTAATTCCATCACGCTCATTAGCTTGCGAGTGCCTCCTTCGCTCAGATTTCCGCGCAACATGAAGGTATTACCGCTTACGGAAGGTTCCCACTCACGAAAATCCTCAATCATCGCACCCTGATTTTCGAGAATCTCAATCAGTAGGGGCTTGCCCACCGTTGCAAGAATTTCAGCGGAGTCCGCGAAGTCCACGCGAACGGCACCAAGTTCGGAATCATCAATCGAAATTCCCAACGTGATTCCTTGAATTCCCTGTAGCAGGCTCACAAGTTGCTTGCCTGGCAATTTCACATTCTTGAGCGCGTTGAGCTTTACAATTCGTTCTTCGATTTCATTGATCGAGACGAGTCCCCCCAAATCCATCGCCATGATAATCGGGGTTCCGACCTTCGTGGCGTAGGTGAACGCCTCCTGAAGATAAGGAGCAAGATGGCCACCAGGCGTTGAGATGTTTGTCTGACGCAACCAACGAGACACATCCTGACGATTCGCAGGAGTGTACGAGGCCATGAAAGCTGGCCCCATTTGGAGAACAAAGTGATCGTCAGGAAGTCGCACTGCTGAGTGCCCGCTGATTTCATCAATTGTCCCGCCATAGTGCTTTGCCACACCAAGGACGTCTTTGTCCTCCCCAAACTTCATCATGCCGAGTTCCCACAGAGCTTCATGCCCAAAGTGGAGGTCATGCCGACCTGCGAGCAATACCTCCGTTGCTCCCGGTGGCAGGGAAGAAATGCCGGAATCGTAAGCGGCCTGCCGTTTGGCTTGCCAGCCCTGACGGTCCGCAATGCGAGACCCGAACATTTTTTTGGCGTTGATCAAAACAAGCGTGTTAGCGTCAGCAGGCACCCGTGCTCTCATACCCGCGAACTGCGCGGTAGCGAGTGTGGGCGTGAGCAAAAACGTCAACAACAGGGGAAGGCAAACGGCGCTTTTCATTGTGTCGATGTGGATCACTTGTGAGGTTGATTTCGCCTGAGTCGCAGTCAACCCACAGGCACAAAACCTGAGGCCACCTGAACACCAGCGAGTTACATGAGTCCGAACCGGTACTTCCGGCGGGTAAAAGATTATAGTCACAAGTTGGGTCGCATGTATCAGCCTCTTTTCAGCATTTGAGCGTCGTTTATCGAAATTCAGGTGCTTAAAATTACCTGACCGGTACCACCCCTGAATGCGACACCGCAGCATTCTTGAAGCGCCACAGACCGGCTTGGGATCCTTAGCTCACCCCAGCCGACCGCATGAAACAGGGGTAAAAGAGCATGCTCCCGTTACAAATGAAGTCATTCTGACCACGCGATGCCCCCAAGCACTGCCGCATTGAAATCACGTATTCCTGCTGAAATACCTAAAATCAGTCAGCCCACGGCTACCAACCCCCGGAGTTTCCCTGCCAAACTCGCATCCTCGTTCGATTCAAACGCCATGCCCAAACAAACGGGCGAACAGTTGCCCTACCACACCTCTCTCCAAGACTGTAAATCGCCAAGACTGTAAAAACTCGTGCTGTCGAAGTCACTACGCTTCACACACCCCGCAAAGAACGCAACCATCGCACCAGACGCAACCATCAACACCTGAACTCAGGATGGGGCAACCGAGAGGACGCCCCCCCACCCCTCGAGAAACACAACGCTTGTTCCACACGAATACTGTTCCACACGAATACGCTGGGCAGGGATGGACCTCGTCCCGTCTTTCTGAAACCACGACCACGTGGCAATTTGCGGGTTGAATCATGCTGGTTCTGCCTCACTTTGAACCAGTTCGTGTTTTAAACCTCTGCAGCACACAGCCGAGCTTGAAAGTCGCAACCACTCGCCATTGTGGAAAGTCTTTGAACGTTTTCAACAAATTCTCATGGACTCCTGTACTGATAAAATCAGGACACATCTGCGTACTGGGCATGGCCCGCAAGTCGTCGAGACCTACTTGTTAGCTCCACCACGATTAGCGGCAAATCCTAGGATTGTCTTATCGTTAGCATTGACCAAGTCCAAAGTCCCATCAATCGCAAATTTCATAGCAACCACATCTGACATCGCTTTGAGAAAACTGGACTCCTGAGCCATCAAGGCTGGAGGTCCCGCCCGGCGAGTCGTCGCCAAAGGACCCAATGCAATTCGGTTACCGCAGACCTCAACTGTTCCACTAAAGCGATTGACCCCAGTGTTGCCTGCCACCTTCCCTCCAACTCCAAAGATCATGTTAGCGTTTGATTGATCAACCACACTCAGGCCATCGATAGACATGAGCGTCCACGTTGGTCCGACAATGGCATCAAACATCCTTGCATCCTTGTCCTTCGAATTTGTAAAAACGGCTTTCCAATCCTCTGCCATATCGACAATCACCCAGTTCCAGCCCTTGGCCTCATCTAATGCAACATCCAATTCCGCACCGTAGTTTGGATACCGCTCATAAGCATATTCCCGTTCACCGTCGGCATGGTGCACAATCAAGCCAAAACCACGCGTAAGACCTAGCGTGGTCCCATCCAACATTTGCTTATCACTATCAAAAATTCCGAACGCGAAACCAGGACGTTTCCCAATTTGCCGACAGATCCCAGCGGGCTTTCTTTGCTTTGCGATCAACGAAATCGAGCTGTACCGTTTTTACGATTTCGCAAACGCCGTTGTTGACCTGAAATGCACCCCCTGCTGATGCCCACCGCTGAGAACCAAAACTTTGTTCTGGCGGAAACCCTCGACTACTTCAGCCGACACTCTCATCAAATTGGCCCCACCGCCAGAGACGATGCAGATCTTGAAACCATTGGCACGCAAATAATCCAGCACGTCCAGCATGCTCTGAGAAGTAAGGTCCGCGCACCGCCTCTCAAAGCGGGCATGCGTTACCTGCTTCAACCAATCGGCAACGCATGGCCTGTATACAGTGGCGTTCATCCCTGCGTGTGCCGCGTTCAATATCGCAATCAGGCCAGCCTTTCAATCTGCTTTGCTCACATTTATACCACCATCCAATACCGCTGCCAAAAATGCATTGTCGCTCCGCTCAGGATGCTGAGGGGCAAGTCGCTTCAATTCATCCACTGCAAACACAGTTGAAAAGGCAACGGATTCTCAGACCGCAATGTTCCATCGCTATCAAAAACGGCAATCCGATCCGTTTCGGCAACAAACTGATCATTTTGGGGACCAGTCACCGATTCAAGGAATTTCACAAGCGAAGCTTTAGCATCCCGATCATCCCAGAAATTCAGTGCAAGCTCCTGCGCTGACGAAGAACCAGCATCCCAACAGATACTTAAGGTAAACGACAACAATCAGGCATGTAATGCAAATCGATTCATCTGTGAATTTCAACATTTTGCAAAGGAATAATCGCTTGCGATCTTCCACATCAGGCCAGATCACATGACCAATCGTTACTTAAAGACAACATCAAATTTTTCGAAGACAGGTAACTCCACTGGTTCAGCAAAAGTGATCAGAGCTTGCAAACGGTGCAAAACACCAACCCGCCTCGTTTTCCGAGATGGTTTCTTGCCAAGTTCAAACGCATCCGTGTGGCACACAATCAATACCTAAACCACGGATTGACTCGTTGCAGAATTGACTTTTTTCAATGCACACAACGACAATCAACCGTGGTTGGAGCACAGCGATTTTCTCCGCATTTCTGGCAGCACCACGCTCCTGAACACACAACATCTTCCTAAGCCCTGCGCAAACTCACTGGACATCCAGCAGACAAAATCGTGCATCATGCTTGACGCTCAGACTTCCAACCCAGATTGATCAAGAATGAATGGTCCTCTCTCCATAGGATAAGCAGGTGCGCCAACAACCGTAGAAAACCGAATTCACTCAACCCCATGATTACAGTTTCATGCAGATCACGCTTACAGTGCATGAAACGAGTTCTGTTTACCAGTTGTCGACCAGTCGCACAAAATCCGCATGCAGGTTTTCCTATGTTTATCAGCAGCAGCGGCCACCTGCGATCCTTAAAGCCAGTTTTCGCGGAGATACCAATCAGCCGTTTGACGAAGACGTTCCTCAAGGCTCATGGCTGGCACAAACCCTGTATCCCGTCGCAACTTGGCAGCAGAACACGCCCACCCACCGGCGGCTGCCTCGCGAGCTTTATCCAGATTGAGAATCATGGGATGCCTGCGAATCCGCCCCCACAGATCGCAACCAAGAGCCAATCCCCAAATCATAAACATAGGCGCCCGTATAACTCGCGGCCGTGTACGCCCGACACAATCGCCGATCAAACGTCCGAGATCGGAATACGTCATCACTTCATCACACGCTGCATAATAAATTCCTGCATCATCCTCAGCCGCTCCGGTAACACGGCTACCATTTTCGGCCACGAGAATCAATGCTGAGACGAGATCATCAGCATGAATCACGGAGTAATAGTAGTTCCGCAATCCTGGGGTTAGGTGAATCCCTAGTTGCTGAAGCATCTTGAACCAATGAAGCACATCACGGTCATACTCTCCAAATACGATGGGCGGACGTACGATCGTCGTAGGCACTTGATCAGCAAACTCAATCACAGCCAGTTCTCCGGCACGTTTGCTGCGTCCGTACTTTGAAACCGGGTGGATCGCGTCCGTTTCTACTCGCAGGTCCGACCCCAAGGTGGGGCCTGCTGCTGCCAAGGAAGACACAACCACCAGTGTGGGCGGGCACGTCCGTTGGGCACAGGCGATGGCAAGATTCCTCGCTCCATCGCCGTTCACCTGCATCAAGTCCAAGTCGCTGACGCTCTTGGTCAGCCCCGCCAAATGGTAAACCACATCAACATCTTTGACAGCCTCGGCCAACGAAGGGCCGTCCGCCAAGTCACCTTGGACAAGCGTGACATCAAACTGCGACAAATCGGCAGACCGAGTGAGTGATCGCACCAGGCATTTAACGTCTGCCCCCTGTGCGATGAGTCGCTGAACCAAATGGTGTCCAATAAAGCCAGTGGCACCTGTTACCAAAGCACGTTTCATGTTCGCAAAATACAATTTACAGGAGAGCAAACAATGCAATCTGAATCACAAAGCAACTGATCCAAGATTGCGTTCGACCACAATCTAGAATGCCATCTGAAGTGAAAATATGAAGCGAATTGAACGACGTGGGGTTCAAGCTACGCAGATTCGTGTTTGATCTCTTACGATTAATCCGATTTTGCAGCCATCGCAGAAGCCCATTTCAACCTTCAAATTAACAAAATCCAAAATCGAATCCTGTTCACGGAAAATTTGATTGCCTGATCAACATTACCTTCCGAACGAATCATTTACGGCTGTCGAAACATCACCTCCGTCGTCACCATCGCTCCATCTTTTCCGGTAACCGCCAAACACCAAACCGTTGCATCAGAAGGAACTTTGGCAGAGACCAGCCCTGTAGCCAAAACAGCATCGACAGTCTTCCACTTGCGGTCTACCTGAGGGCCTTGATCGCTCGTGTATTGCAACACTGCATGCGAGGGCTTTCGCTCGGCAGGAAACTTGGACGACACGACATCGCCCTCAAGTTCAGGTTGTGCCAGCTCGATCATGGCATACTTTTTTAACAGGTGATGATCAACAAAACACCCAATCTCGATCGGCGCCCAACCATGAACGTGACTGTGTCTCATTCCCGCCTTGATCCTGAGCGTGACGGACCCGGGAACGAGCTTGTAAGTCCGTGCATAGCTTTTTAATGGGTAATGCCTATCGTTGGTTCCATTGACGAAAAAAATCGGCACACGACAATGCTTGAGAAAGCGGGAAGGATCGTGCCAGCGAATCCACTCAGGTCTCTGCTCTGGCCCCAAACGATCAATCATGGGCCTTTGAACAGATTCACCGTCATAAAGAAAACCACATCCGTACACGGGTACAGCGGCTTTGAAACGGGAATCAACACTTGCCGTCAAACAAGTCAGGTAGCCTCCCCAGCTAATCCCCGTAACAGCTGTACGTTCAGGATCAACCTCAGGAAAGCTCCGCAACAGCGAGTGAGCGCGCACAGCAGCTGACACAGCATGAAACTGCCAGTCATCAGTCGGATCATCATTGATGTTCTGAAACTTTGCCTTGTGATCGTCCAAAGGCCCGGGCTTTGCCACGCGTTCACGTTTCTCACTGATGTGGTCAAACCGCTGCACCACCTCACCAGTGACCGCGTCGAACGTTGGCGAAGCTGGTCGCTTACCACCCAAATCCATTGCGATCGCTGCGTAGCCGCGCCGCGCCCACATCTCCACCCATTCCGAGAACGCTGTCCCCCCTCCACCATGCAACAACACAATTCCTGGAAACTTGCCGCTTTCACGCTTCTTCCCCGCAAGCGTCGCAGGCGACGCATAGTACGCAAATATCTCCGTTGACTGCCCCTGATAATCCTCTCCCTCATAAAGTAGCGAGCGAATAACTGATGCTGAATCTAACCATCGAAAACCAGGGGGAACCACCAAACGTTTCATGTCCCAACGTTCAAGCGGCGTCCCTGTTATCGAATCGATGTCCACCACTACCACAGTATCCGTTGACTCATCTGCAGATACCGATGCACAGTGAACGCAGGAGTAAACGATGTGGAACGCGACCAGCACCCATGCACGAAAATAATTTCGGATCACATTTGCTCCTTGAAAAGAGTTTTTCTTCAGTATCTCAGGTTTCCAGCATCACTGTAATGTCTCACAGTGCATGCCATCACACCACACAGGGCTTGTGCTCTCATTTCCCACAGTTCTCTCCGACCATTCCGATCATCTGCAACACTCGACACAATGGAGATATTCGGCGCAGCGCAGGCCAACACTCCATCCCGGCAGAAACCGAAGGTGCGCTCCCGCTTTCAATCACCTCGATCTTGCGTTCCTAAAGGAATCACCAATCATCAGATGATTGCATAGCCGTTGTATTCCGTAGTCGTTAAACTGTTGAGAGTGATTTCGTGAACGAACCGCCATTAAGGTTTATCGACTTTCACGCCAGTTCCAAAACAATAAAGCCCGCCGAAGCCCTCTTTACGTACTGCCTTCCCACAGAATCATGCAACGAGTCTTGAACATCCTTGCACTGGCAAATGCTCTTTGCTGCCTGATGATAATGGTTGCGTCGACAACGGACACGGCCAACGCACAAGATGAAACGCGCAATCCGACCGCAAAGATCGATATCAAAAGTGTTTCACTGGAACAGAGCAAGGGTGAATTCCTTCGGGCTTATTGTTTTGACTGCCACGACTCTGCCAGCCAGGAAGGCCAACTTGATCTCGAAAACATTTCATTCGACCTAGGCAGCATTGAGTCTGCAGAACGCTGGCAAAAAGTGCTTGATGCGATTAATTCCGGTGAGATGCCGCCAAAGGAATCAAAACAACCTCAAGCTCAATCGAAAGCAGATTTCCTGGAAGCTTTATCAGGGAAGCTGGTGATTGCTCGTCAGACCCTAAGCGACAGTGGCGGCGTCATTACCATGCGACGACTGAACCGACGCGAATATGCCAATACCATCCGCACCTTACTGGGCATCGATATTGAACTCAATGAATTACCCAGCGATGCCGATCCCGGAAGCTTCGACACCTCAGGTGCATCGCTCTACATTTCCAGCGACCAGATTGAGAAATACCTTGCTTTGGGACGCCAAGCTCTTTCAACATTGATTGCAAGTCACACGAACAGAAAGCAAATCGACTTACATCACGAATGCGAGACGGATACCAATCGAAGCATCAAGAAAAGGCGTGACCAACTACTCAAGCGTCACAATCTCGCTGAAGCATGGCGTAAATCTGATGGACGCCCTCCGACCGATTTTGGCTACATCGATGCGAGCCGTGTGCAATTTGAGGAGGGGCAGTACAAAAAGAGTTTTCCTGCCTACGATGCCTATCTCAATTTTCCACCCACGAGCTCTGGAATCGCCTTCACGGTTTCACAGTCGGGTGCGATGGTTCATTATACCTCGCTACCGCCCACCGCTCCTGCTGGTGAATACCTTGTGCGAATACGAGCCGGTCGCCTACCCAACGTGTCACCGCAACGCTCCTACATCGAGTACGGCAGCGTAGCACCCAACGCACAGACCGGGGAACTTGTGGTTCGGGGCCACCACAAAATTACTGGTACTTACGAAACGCCTGAGATCATTGAATTCCCTCTTACATTCCATCATGCCAATGAGCGAAAACTTGGGTTACGAGAACGCCAGCCAAATTCACGGAACGCAGCCCGTGCCACCTTCAACGCCGCTCGCAAACAAGGCAAAGATCTGCCCCCACCTGCGATCTGGGTTGACTGGGTAGAGATCGTCGGCCCGATCAACCGTGACCAGACCAAACAACACTTTGACCGCCTGTTTCCAGCGGATAAAGACCACAAAGAATCAACGAATGCACGAGCCATACTAAAACAATTTGCTGAACGGGCGTTTCGGTCCAAACAACCTTCAGAGAACTATCTTGACCGACTCGAACAGCTATTCGAAGAAGAAAAGAAGAGTGGACTCAACTTCAAACGCGCCTTGGTCACACCTATGGCTGTGATATTAGCCTCACCAAGTTTTCTCTACCTACAGGAACCAAACGAATCTCCAAATCGCCGTTCTCTTACTGACCAAGAACTGGCAGTCCGTCTATCTTACCTGCTGTGGAGCGGTCCACCTGATCAGCGACTTCAAGACCTTGCTAGGAAAGGAGGATTGACAAACCCAACCATCCTCAAGGAAGAAACCGAACGTCTACTCGCCGATCCCCGATCCATGGAATTTGTGAGGAGCTTCACGCATCAGTGGCTGCAAATGGAGCGTCTCGAGTTTTTCCAATTCAACTTCCTGCTTTATCCTCAGTTTGACGAAAGCATGAAGATGGCCGCGCGAGAGGAAGTATTTCAGGCTTTCAACCATTTGCTCCGCAACGATGGGAGTCTGGGAAAGCTACTCCGATCAGACCACATTGTGATCAATGAAATACTCGCAGACTATTACGGCTTCCCGGGCGTGCGCGGAAGTGAGTTCCGGCCTGTCATGGTGCCACCAAGTTCACCCCGCGGCGGCTTACTGGGCATGGCGGCGATTTTGGCGATGGGATCTGATGGCGAGAAAGCTTCTCCGGTTGAACGAGGCGCGTGGGTACTGAGGAAAGTATTGCATAACCCACCACCACCAGCCCCAGCAAACGTCCCACAACTCAGCCGACTGAGCGACAAGATTCTAAGTGCGAGAGAGGCTCAAGCCGCCCACATGGAGGAACCGCAATGCGCACAATGCCATCGTAAAATTGATCCGATTGGATTCGGATTACATAACTTTGATGCAACAGGGCAGTGGCGAGACAAAGAGAAGGTAAGCCTCATTGCGAACAAGAAAGTACGGAGAGAGAAAACCCACGTGATCGACCCCAGCGGCACTCTCCCCAATGGTGACAAGTTTGCAGACTTCTTTGAATTGCGTGATCAGATTGCAAAGCAGGAACAGAACTTTGCCCGTGGTTTCTCGGAAGCTTTAATCCAATACGGACTCGGCAGACCGTATGGTTTTTCAGACCGAACTCTGGCGGATAAAATCCTCGCCGAGGCAAGTACCCAAAGAAATCGAATCAGTGCCTTCATACACGCCTTAGTTCAATCCAAGGCTTTTCAGCAGAAGTAGATCCGGTTGGTTCAAGAATGCCACAAAGCCGCGTGGTGTTCAACGGGAAAGCGGTAACGCTCAGAAGGAGTAGACCTCAACCCGTCCAAAATCGTTCAACTCACCCTCCTTCTTAAATATTGTTTTGGGTTGCCGCTTCGAGCCTGCCAGCAGTACCTGCTTGCCATCCTCGAGATAAGAAGCTTCGGTAACACGATATCCAGTTTTCAAAGAGGCAACCCGAGCACCTGATTCGTGATCGAACAAAGCTGCATTCCAGTCTCCGCCACGCAATCGTCCGGCCATGATGAAATGGTCTGACTCCGGATGTACAGCAAGAGTTTCCATCAGCCCCTCTCCGCCTTCACCATCATGTAATTGATCCACCATCGCAGGCTTCTTTTCACGCCACGCCCACCGCTGCCATAGTTGCTTCCCATTACCAGCCATGGGGTCGCGCATCGGCCCCATGCCTGCCAACAATAACTGCTCACCGTCTGGGGAAAACTTCATCGAGAAAATCCCCCCCAGATAACAGTGGCTCTTGATGATACCCCAGCTTGTGAAGGCAGGTGTTGTCCACTGGGCCTGAAGGCTGCCATCATCAAGGTTGTAAATCCGTACCTCACCCATCAAATTGCCTGCAGCCACCAACTTGCTATCGGGGCTGATCGCAACAGACTGCACCGAAGGGACATGGGGCAGACTCCAAAGAAGCTCACCTGTCGAGGCAGATAAGACACGAATGGAAGGTTCCTTCTCTGCGTGCGGTTCGTACTTGTATCCACCTGCAAGGTATTGCCCAGTGACAGAGGCAACATACATTTGGTCCGGAGATACCGTCATGTCCCAAGACCAAAACTCATGCACCTTCTGACGATTCAGAATGGCATTGTTAACAAGATCAAACCAGCACAACTCTCCGTCATACCCCCCGGTAATAAAACTATTTTCTCCCAACCAAGCGACGGAACTGACATAACTTTTGTGCTGATAAAGCTTGTCATGTTCTCCATTTTCGAGATTCAAGCGATAGACGCCGTTCAAACACCCGACAACTGCCTGCTTTCCATCGGTAGACACTGCTGCAGCCAGCACGCCGCTGGGCAAATCAAATTCCTTCGTACGTTTTAATTCAATTTTTTCCATATCAACTGCGTCAGACCAAAATCTCGCGGATAGGTTGGGTATCTTCTTCAACACGGTGAAATGTTGGCAAACCGGGCAGCTCATATTCCTGGTGCGGATCGATACCCAACGCCTCAAAGATGGTGGCAAAGAGATCTCGATTGTCGACCTGTCCGTCTACCACCTCAAATCCAAGAGGGTCTGTCGCTCCATGCACGACACCGCCCTTGATCCCGCCACCAGCCATGGCCATGCTCCAAGCATTCGGATAGTGATCGCGGCCACGTGCGTCATTCAACCAAGGTGTTCTGCCAAACTCGCCCATGGCGATCACCAGTGTGTCCTGCAACATTCCGCGATCTTCAAGATCAGTAACCAGCTGGAACAGAACATTATCGAGTTCGGGCACCAACATTTGGTGCATTTCATGCTGGAACACGTGGTTGTCCCACGGCATCCCGTTGGCAACCATCACAAACGTGGAGCCATTTTCGATCAAATGTCGAGCCTGCAGAGCATGCTGTGCAAAGGCCCCGCCTCCGTAACGTTGGCGATCTTTTTCAGGCAAGCGATTCAAATCGAACAGCGGGGCACAACTCATCAATCCGTTGACTCGACTAAAAGCTGCGTTGTGTGAGGCAGCAGCTTCACTTCGCTGATCATTTTCGAACTTGCGACTTAGAAACTGTCGAAGTATCTCACGTTCAGCATGATCTATCTCACTGATTTCTGCCAAGCGATTGATATTTGGAATGGCATATTCTCCGCCCGCCCTGATCGGGCCATACTCGGCTCCCAACCAACCTGCCCAATTCCCTGCTTTGAATTGCTTGAACTCGTTTCCTTCAGGACACGGATCGAGCAGAACAAACTGCGGTACTGGGCTATCCAACTGCCCCAATTGCTCAGCGATCACCGAGCCCAGAATCGGCCGCGTGAACGGCGGCCGCGGTTTGTCACCTCGCGTGAGAACGTCGATGCCCTGAAAATGTTCACCCGGCTCTGTCTGCATACTGCGAACGACAGCTAATTTGTCCATAATTGTCGCACACTGCGGCATCAATGAACTCACCTTCACTCCTGGCAAATTGGTAGGAATTGCCGGGAATGGGCCACCTGTTTCGGTACCCGGCTTGGGATCCCAAGTCTCGAACTGACTAGGAGCGCCACACAACCAGAGCAGGATACATTTTTTGCCAGATTTCTTCGTAACATCAGCCAAGGCAGGGACAGAAAATAAGCCACTGAAACTTCCTGTAGAAGCAACACCGGCAGCCATCGTTCCCTGAAGAAATAAACGACGGTGCACCGTATGCTCAGCACTGCCGCAGTCGTGCTGCGGCACCTGGCGACTGAGTTTGGAATGACCACGGGGAGGATACTGACGTTCTTTCATATGCTAAAAAAATCACTCAATGGTTGTACCTGAATTCCGCACTTGCCAACATCGACCAAGCAACCTGGCGAATCGCTTCGGCTGTCCCACCTCGCTTGTTCAAATAAGCGGTTACAACCGCACATTCCTCGGCATCTGGCACCCTTGCAAACATTACCTTGAACAGAAGGTTCACCCGTTCCTGATCAGTATCCATTTGTGCCAACCGTGGAATCAGATGCGTGGGTTGGTTACTAGCTGCCAGCAAGTCTTGTAGTTTCTGACCGTTACTCAAAAACAGCGATTCCTTAACGTTTGCAACTTGTGAGTCCGGCAACAGGTCGGGGAATTGCTGACGAAACCCAGAGGTCACGCTCTCATCATCATGCACATCTCCGAACAGTGCAATCATTGTCGACCTTGCCAATTGCTCGCCTGTCAACGAGCGTTCCAAATAATAAGCAAAAGTCGCAGGGTCATCGACACCCTCGGGCCGTCGCGATGCAAGACGGTAGGCATCGCTACCAACGATGGCACGAATCAAACGCCGCACATTGTAGCCACTATCTCTGAAATCCTGAGATAACCAATCGAGTAACTCTGGATGACTGGGCGCGTGAATACTGTCCATCTCGTCATAAGGGTGAACGATCCCGCGTCCCATGAGCAATGCCCAGACACGATTAACCAACGCACGAGCCACGCGTGGATGGTCACGCACCACCTTGGTCACAAACTTTTCTCGACGCGAAAAATTCGGCACGCGAGGTACATTTTCAAGCTGACCTGGCCTGTAGAGTTCGTCAGCGTCAGTTTGTTTCTTATCTTTGGCAGGGCGTTCCTCCTCAACCGTATCCACCTCCAAAAAGGTTAATCGATTGGGTGTACTATCCCCCAACAAATCGGCGAACTCTGAAAAGCCGCCGATCGCACTTTCTGTGACCTGTGGTCCTGTTTTGCCATTCTCATTTTTCCCACGATTGAAAAAGGCAACCAAACCCCAATAATGAGCTTGCTTGATCTCGTCAACCAGCATGTGGTCATGACATTGAGCACATTCGATGCGGATGCCAAAGACAGCGGGAGCAATAGCCTCAGCAATTTTCTGGTGGTCATTATTGCGTTCAAACAAAAACCAATTCCCACCCTGTTTTGTTTCGTCTGATGGTCTTGCCAAAAGTATTTCTTCGACAAATTCATTCCACGGTTGATTCCTGCGGATCGAATCTTCGAGGAACCTACGCCACTGATGCTGACGCCGTTTCGTGTACTTATCTTCGGTAGCTCGGCCCATCAATAAAGTGTCGAACACATCAGCCCAGTGAGTGACATGCTCCTCACTTTGCAATAAATGTTCGATTAAGGCCTCGCGCTCCTGAGTCGACTCGATACCGTTCTTCAGACATTCCTCCAGCTCGGAAACTTTGGGAATCCTGCCCAGCAAATCAAGATAAACACGCCGCACAAACACTCGATCATCACAAGGAGCAGCCGGTTCCACACCCCTGACTTGGTAGCCTTGCTGCAAATGCTGATTGATTTCCGTCACGACCTGCTGATGGTTTTGCCGAGCCCTCGTCGCGGAACCTTCCGCAGCGGTTCCTGATTCAGCCGCTTCGAGCACCCCGCTTCCGAGTACCCAGATTCCGAGTACCCAGATTCTGTGCAGTAAACTGGCGTTGACCAGCAGACAAAGCAATCGCAGCCATGTTCTGGCCCCCGCTTTTGTCGGACTCTGGAAACCTTTCATTTCAGATCATTGCCCTGATTACTGCTGATTGAATTAAAACACACGGCTTTGCGGTTAACCCGCATTTGAAAATCGGAATTTCAAACGCCTGCACCAACTCTGCTCTATCATACTCACCCCGTGCAGTCTGCAACACATCCACGTTGGTCCGACCAGATGGCGTATCGCCGTCGAAAATCATGATGAACTCCAATACATTTCTGACAATCAGCTTCATTGTCCTGACCTTGGCAACGCTCAATCCAACACGAACACAGGCACAATGGCAAAAGGCAGCTGAGCAAGTACCCGACATTGACTCACTGCCGGACTCCACTGACAAGCTGCAATCTTTAATTGACAGCCAAAAAGGCAGCCTCGTCCTTACCGAGAAGTTCTACCGAATCAATCGTTCGCTAACTTTAAGACTCGGCAAACATGGTGCAGCATCCATCACCTCCAATAATAGCTCAACCCTGATTATGGCAGGGCCGGGCCCTGCCATCTCGGTTTTGGGGAACCACATTGGAACCGCATCACCCAAATCGTTTTCGGCAACAACTTGGAATGAACACATGCCAACCTTCAGTGGATTCGAAATCCTTGGAGGCCATCCAAAAGCCGATGGAATCAATCTACAGCAGACCGTGGGCGCAATACTAGAACGCATGTCAATTCGTTGGTGCCGCCATGGGATTCATCTCACCACTCGGAACCGCAACGTCATCGTCGCGAATTGCCACCTGTACGAAAATTCGGGGGTCGGGTTATACCTTGACGATGTCAACCTGCACCAGATAAACGTCAACAATTCGCATATCTCGTACAACCGCGAAGGTGGTATTGTTGTCCGTGATGGCAATGTACGCAACTTGCAGGTGACGGGCTGTGACATTGAAGGCAACATGCCTGATGACACAACTGAAACCAGGACCGCTAATATCTGGATCGATGTCAGCGGCTCCGAGCAAGACACATCAAGATCGATTGCAGAGATTGCGATTACTGGTAATACAATCCAACACTCAGCAAATTACGGCGCCAAAAACGACAAGACCATCGCGCCCGGCGGTGCCAACATCCGCTTATCTGGCAAAGCAATTTATCCGATCAATTCAGTTACCATTTCCGGCAACATTCTGAGCGATACAAGCACACTGGTCGACATTCAACACAGCCATGATGTGACTGTCAGTGGTAATACTTTCTTCGCTCCAAAACCCAACAACTTGAACGTAGAACACAGTCAGCGGGTGGTGGTAATGGCCAACACTTTCAACCCGCGGCAGTTTGTACGTCCTGGAGTTATAAAATTCTCCAATTGCACCGATTGCATGTTGGCAAACTCGACACTATTTCGCCTATCAACTGACAGTGGAGGAGTGAGATTCTCTGAGTGCTCGGGATGCCTACTGACCGGGCTGATCATTTCCCAATGCCAGTCGGGGATCCATTTGCGCGAGACCGAGAGCATGACAATCTCCAACTGCCGCGTCAGTGGGACGCCTCAGACATCGTTTGACCTTTTGATTGACCAGTCCAATAGCAATATCAAACTTCATGGAAACAGTTTTTCAGGGTTTACTGTCGTTAATCCCGCCTTGTCTGAATCGCTGATTGACAAGTCCGTTCCTTAAGATGCCCAAACGATTGAAGCAGGAACAAAAAAATGCGACTCTCTTGAAAAGAGAGCCGCATTATCACGCGGAGTTTATTGACGTGTCCAGCCTTGAACACACATCCCGATCTGCTTAAGGAAGTCGTACGTACATCTGGTCCATTCCGCGACGTAACGTCCACGCACGCTCCATGGGACATGTCTCCCTCTTCGCCGCCGTGAGCACCATTTTCATGTGCGATCGCATTTCGGTGTCGGTCGTACTCGCCATGACAGTTTCCATCGTGCGCTGGTACAGACTGGCGCACTGGGCGTGATGACCAGCGTTGTACATCGGTACTCCGCTCGAAATCGCATCGAAGATCATTTTCTTTGCATTCACTTTCTTGCCCGTCGGCAACAATACGCGATCGATGACATGGATCACGCCATTGGAGGCGTCGAGATCAGTCGTTAATAGTCTGGCACCATTGACGCTCGCACCGCTCTCCGTGGCAGCGACAGCAACTGTCGTTCCTTGCAGGGTCCGAGCGTTCTTGGCTGCCAATGCGTCGGGCGAATACACTCGACCTGCGATCACGT
The DNA here is from genome assembly GCA_002690925.1 of Rhodopirellula sp. Lineage (GTDB taxonomy): Bacteria > Planctomycetota > Planctomycetia > Pirellulales > Pirellulaceae > Rubripirellula. Next base: position 45,875 of record NZGD01000127.1, on the reverse strand, counting down.
GATAGGTCAGGATGTCGACCAACTGCTGCTTGTTCTCGGGCTTCAAGAGGGATGCGATCGTACCGGCGGGAAGTGCACCGAATGCTTCATCAGTCGGAGCGAATACCGTGAACGGTCCTTCGGAGCCGAGCGTTTCAGCAAGACCACCGGCACCCACGGCGGCTAGAAGTGTCCCGAAGGAACCCGCCGCTGTAGCCGTCTCTGGGATCGTCTTGTCCGCCGGAAGGATCACAGCGTCGATCACGTGAATAACTCCATTGTCACATTTGATGTCCGTGGTCACGACCTTCGCACCATCAACCATCACGCCGTTGTCGTCCGCTTTGATGTCGACCCGCTGACCGTTGACGGTCTTCGCGCCGGTTAGCGTCACGACTTGATCAGCCATCACGGCCCCTGGCACAACGTGGTAGGTCAGGATGCCAGCCAAGGCCCCTTTATTCTCAGGCTTCAGAAGCTCTGCGACGGTACCCTCGGGAAGTTTCTTAAACGCTTCATCCGTTGGAGCGAATACCGTGAAAGGCCCCTTGCCCTTGAGCGTCTCGACCAAGTCAGCAGCACCAAGAGCCGCGGCCAAAGTCTTGAAGTTCCCTGCACCAACAGCGGTGTCGACAATGTCTGCGGCTTTTGCGATTGGAGCCAACATGGCTACTACGGCAAAGGCGGTTGTGTAACAAAGCAACTTTCTCATACCACTTACCATTCTAAATACAAGTTTGATTGTCTGACCGGCGGTGATTCCGGCGGTGCCTCCTACCTGAGACGCGTAAGTATTCAAACATGGCAAGCCCAGCTTGCTGGCATGGAGGCCCAGCAACGCCGCTATCCTCAAAGATTCGGCTTTATTGTTTAAAAACACGACGAATCGGAGTGAGAATTGATTATGAGAAGTTGCAAAAAGAGAAGGCTCTGCACCCCTGGAAGGACCCTGAAGGCACGGAAACCAACGTGACGCAAGCACCGAAAAGTCGAATTCGGAGGTGTCGTGACAGTCGACTGCACCGAGCAGAGCCCAAAATCTTCGTGTGGGACTTGTTCCAGTGCCGCCGTACTTACAGGCACCGCGGCCTGCAAAATCAGTGTTGTGCCCCGCAACGTTGAATGCTGACTACGTGTCTCACCTCTACGATGACACGATCCAATGCAGATCACGATCCAGTGCAGGTTACCGTGATGTGACGTAGCATGCTTGGGATGTCAGGGCTGACTTCATACAACAGCAAAGCTGAAGGCCTCGCCGGACAGCCAGCCTCGCATCTCTATCGTTCTCCATCACCGCTAACGTCGCCGAGACGAGGAAGGCGATTTTCAAACGGCGGTCAGTTTGCCAGCCTTAGCGTCTGCATCGAGCGAATCTGCAGCGATCCAGCCGCTCATGAGAACCATCGGCATACCAGGTCCGGGATGTGCAGCACCTCCAGCAAGGTAGAGGCCACTCAGATCTTTACGCCGATTGGCTGGCTTGAAAGCACCGAGGAATTTGCCATGGCTTGCAAGACCGTAGATAGCGCCGTTCAACACGCGATAACGGTTATGAATTCCTTCGGGAGTCAGTGAAGACTCACACTTAATTGAGTCTCGGATACCACTCATGCCAGCTGTCCGCTCGAGTTTGTCTAAAATCACCTCGCGGTACTTAGGCAGCATTTCCTTCCAATTGTGATTTGGTCTCAGATACGGTGTGTGCACAAGAATGTATAAGGCCTCGCCACCTTCCGGAGCCACTTGTGATTCGGTGATCGCCGGGGCGCAGACGTAAGCACTGGGATCAGGAGCAGGCTCACCACGTTTGTAGATGTAATCAAATTCCTGTTCAGGATCTTGAGAAAAGACGAAGTTGTGATGCAGCAATTGATCGAATCGCCGATTCAATCCTAGGTACAAGACCACACCACTGCAGGCAGGCTCGTAGTTTTTTTTCTGAAACTTTGCTGCCTGCGGTGTTTCACCCAACAGTTCCCGGTAGGTTCGCACAGCATCACAGTTGCTGACAACAGCATCGCAGCTAATCTCTTCTCCTCCGGCGGTGACAACGCCAGTGACCGTCTTGCCTGCGGTATTAATCTTCATGACGTCGGTACCGCAACGGATGTCGACACCAAGTTCCCCGGCCAGGCGACCGAGAGCTTCCGGCACCGCCCGCGTGCCACCCATCGGATACCAAATTCCTTCCTGTGTCTGCATGTGGGCGATACCGCACAGGACAGCAGGCGAGGCGTACGGAGACGACCCCACATACTGCGTGAAGTGATCCATCATCTGCGAAACACGATGGTCCGGCACATGCTTCCGAACGACAGAAGCAACACTTTGGCCCATCCGCAACGAAAGCACGTCCTTCAGAACGGCTGCGGAGAACGAGCCTGCGACGTCCATTGTATCGGAGATTCCGCCAACGCTTTTCCAGAAAAAGAAGCGTTTAGAAACGTCGTGCAAACCCTCGCTCATTTCAAGAAAACGCCGATAACCCTCACCGTTGGAAGTTGACCGTGTGAGTCGGTCGATGTTCCCGACCATCTCATCCGTGCTATCGACCAAGTCCAAGACAGTATTCTCTTCGCCCTTATTTCTGTCTCCCTCAAAGAAGCAACGCCATTGAGGATCCAATCGAACGATGTCGATGTAATCCTCAAGTTTCTTGCCAGCTTCCTCGAAGACTCGGCGGAGCACTCCGGGCAGGGTCAGGATTGTTGGCCCCATGTCAAAGCGGTAGCCCTGCTCGCGGTGCACAGCAGCCTTGCCACCAAACCAGTCATTTTTTTCCAGCACAGTCACTCGATGTCCACGGGCTGCCAGGACACAGGCAGATGACAAACCAGCCAGCCCACTGCCGATAACCACGACGTGGGACTGCTTTGGATCAGATGCAATCATGAGTTATTTTCCTTCTCCTGCGATTTCGCTTGAGGTTGTTGTTCTTGGCGTTTCGCACCATCGCCTCGTCCAGTCTTTGCAGCGATCATCATATTTTTGAGACCGCTGAAGCGTTCCATCAATGTTCCTGCATGTATTAGTTGTAGCGCCCCTAGCAAGGTTTGGGCATCCTTGGATTGCCGAGGCTGCAGATGCGGTGCAAATTTCCCGTGTCTGCGGCTGATCGTTGCCGGCACACTCATCGCTATCAGACCATCTTCTCCACGCGTCACTCCGAACCCGCTCTCGCCGCGTCCACCGAATGGCAAACGTGGATCAGCAGTGGGCACAATGAGATCATTGACACACACGGTACCAACATCGAGCTGCACCGCTAGCGACTCTGCGATTTTTCCCGGCCCAAAAATCGACACAGCTAACCGATAGACGCATTGATTCACTATTCCCACAGCCTCGTCGATGGCGGAGACACGCAAGATGCTGGTAACGGGTGCGAATAGATCGGCAGCAGCAATTTGATCGCCGGCCTTTACTCCGTCCAGTAATACAGGGCGCATTTTGCCGCAGCTGAGCAGTTGAGTTTCGTCAAATAGCCCAAAAATATCGACAGCACCGGAAGCAATAGCACCTGAGACCCGCCTGGCAACTTCTTGACGAGCGGCAGTATGAACGGTGGCACAACCTATCTGATCAAAACGCTCGCGAAGAGCGGTTTTCAATTGATCAGCCTCGCGCTGTTCAGCGATGATTCGGCGAGGTGCAATGCAAGTGGCCCCGGCATTGAACTTCAAACCAAAGACCACGCTATCCGCTACTCGAGCGATATCTGCCCCAGGCAGCACAATCACCGCATCGCACCCACTCAATTCCATGATGGTGGGTGTGACCGTCTCAGCGGCTTGGCGAAGTACTTTTCGCCCGGTCTCCGACGATCCTGTGAGTACGATCAGATCGACACCGTTATCGATTGCCCGGATGGCCGACTCCGCCTCAGAAGGCAGTATCTGCAATGCAGATTCAGGAACACCGGCCGTATGAAAAGCGTCGATCAGGCAGGAGGTAACCAGTTCGCAACCCACTGCTGGTTTCAGCAACACGGTATTACCAGCGGCCAACGCCTGAGCCGTCTGAACACCAGGAAGGAAAATCGGGTAGTTCCATGTCCCGAGCACGAGTACTTTGCCCCGTGGTTTCCGATAAACGCGGCTGCGAACCCCCCAAAGCCAAGCAGGTCGCCCCAAAGCATTGTAAGCCCGTGGCCGAAGCACCTTGTGCCCCCGACGTGCGATGAAGCGGAGGGCACTACAAGTTGGTAACAACTCGGCGGTGATTGTCTCCACCGGATCCACGCGTTGGTCAGTGCAAGACAGTTCGGTCAACTCTTCCGCACGCGCGGCAATCGCAGCAGCGACCCTACCGATCAACCTGCAACGTTGCCGAAGCGGTCGAGACTCCCAATCATTCGAAGGGCTTGTAGTTCCGTTCAATTTCTTTTGCCAAGGCCTTACTACCACGCATACTCATCCGAGGCCGACTCAAACTGCAACAGACAGATGAATCTCCTCAAAATACCCAACTCTGTACACGTGATCCCAACCCCCGGACAGATCTCCGACCAACGTACAGCGTCTCCTCATGGTACAGGCGACTCAAGCTCCGACGCTATCCGACAATTTAAAGTGAAGTGCAAAGGCAACCCCGTTGCCCCTTGCCAGCCGACTCGGTCAGGGAAGCCCCACAGTTGCACTCCCCCAAAAGTCCTAAATCGCAGTCCGAAAGAAAAAGATGCTTCTTGCACAGCAAACCCGCGTCTAACCCCGAACAACCCCAGTAAACCAGCTAAATCGATCACACAGCGTGCTTTTGGGCCTGCAGCAGGATCTCGGCTCAGTTGAATCAGATGCATCGCAATTCGATGCGAGCAAGTGGCAAAAGAACCATCCCTCAGGGCTCCACTGGCATGCCAAACCTATTATTCCCCTATTCTCCGCCTAAAACGAAGCTGAGGACGGTCCGCAAGGCAGGCGACTCTAAGACAGCCGTATTATAATTTGTGTCGTTGATGACTGACGCGGCCGCCAACCAGCCCCATTTTCAGACCAATGAACCCAGTACGCTTGCTGTGGTCAGTGATCCGACATCAGGTCCAGCATGCTCCTTGAACCGCTTTTTTACGCCGAAATGGCACGATCGAACCGACTTTGCCTGCTGGCAGCAATTTACTGGCGGCATCTCAGACACTACACCCTCGCCCCCCCCCGCAAGTACGGCACAAGCTCGCTATACTGCCCTTCATGCGAGTCCCGCTCGACTTTAAGACTATTCATGTCAACGGCCTGGGCTCGCGTGCGGTTAAGCGGGGTGCACGGCGGCACCAGCATCGCATTAGACCCGTGAGCTGCTTTAATTTTTTACTCACCCAACGCAAGAGTTTTGTTTGGTGTCGGATTGTTGGAATTCAGGAATCGCTTTCGCTGAGCTAACCGATGTCGGTATGCGTCGAGCGAACAACCAAGATTCGATGGTGAGCTTGCCTGCCAAGACCGAGGAGCGGTTTTGGACGCGGGGGCACCTGTTTGTTGTTGCCGACGGGATGGGTGCCCATGCCGCCGGTGAACTGGCCAGCCAAATCGCAACCGAACAGATTGCGATGCACTACTTCCGAAACTCCGAAGAAAAGCCAGCCGATGCATTGCTCAATGCAGTTTCGGGGGCCAATGCAGAGATTCACCAGCGTGGACAAAACAATCCTGAATTTCACAATATGGGGACAACGGCTTGCTCCCTTGCCTTAGTTCCCGAGGGAGCGTTGATCGCACATGTTGGTGATTCCCGAGTCTACCGCCTGAGAAAGGGAGCTTTTGAGCAACTCACCTTCGACCACTCGCTAGTTTGGGAAATGGAGGCAAGCGGTCATATTGACACGAGTATTTGGGGAAAGTCCATTCCCAAAAACGTGATCACTCGCTCTCTGGGTCCGAATGCAGAAGTCGAAATCGATATGGAAGGTCCGTTCCCCATCGAAGCCGGCGATGCTTTCTTATTGTGCAGCGATGGGCTCACCGGACTCGTGGATGATCACGAAATTGGCGCCTTGATCGACTGCCTTCCGGAAGATCTCGCCACCCGCGTACTCGTTGACTTGGCAAATTTACGGGGTGGATCAGATAATACGACCGTGGTTGTGGTTCGCGTCAAATCATCATCAGCCAGCGGCACCAGCAAATCCGCTAATGGAAAGTCCGGTATCAACTCGAAAAACCAGATATTGCCAATCTTGATTGCCGTCACCCTGCTCTGCACTGCAACCACCGTGATAGCTGCTCTCATGCAAAGTTGGGGCCTGATGATCATGACTACCATGCTGACCTTGATCTGTGGTGTCGCGACTTCATTTCAGCTCCTTCGCAATCGCGCACCTGAGCCAATTGAGCCATTGGTGATGGGCGGAAAAGGCCCCTACCGGCGATACGACGCAACACCGACAGCAGATCTGTACCAAAGACTTGGGGCAACCGTTCAGGCACTCAAGGACGCATCCAAGCAAAACAATTGGATGATGGAGTGGAAGAAGGTCAACAAATATCAAGCACGCGGAACCGAGGCGCTGAAGGCGAACAATGCCAAGGGTGCCATTCGATGCCAAGCCCAAGCGATCATTGAAACGATGAATCAACTGCGCGAACAAAACAATCGCGCAGCGAACGAAACGGCGATCGAACACTGATACCTGTGGCCCACTTCTCAAACCGTTTGCCCAGTGACGCCCGACCAATCGGAGGTGCCTGCCTCTACAGCGCGATTGCCTGCCGTCCAGCTTTTCACGAAACGGCGGCCCGACGAATTGCTGCTCCCAAAATCAGCTCAGCGTACGCTGCCCGCGCCCATTGGCCTTCAAGCCTTCACCGACTCGCCGACGACAAGTCCCTATCGTGTGAGATGCAGCGGCAAAGATTTTCGAATCAGTTCTCGACTGGAAACCGTCGTGTCCACTGCCTGAGGTCTCACAGTGAATCTCAACGGAACCTGCAGCGTGAAACGCAGTACCGTAAGAACTCACGTGTCACCGACTGATCAGTTCATTCAAACCTGAACCAATGTAACCCTTTGCGAGATGTCTCAGATGGAACGCCCGAATATCCTCTGGTACTGCACAGACCAACAGCGTTTTGACACGATCGGTGCATTGGGAAATCCCTTTGTCAGCACGCCAACGATCGACAGCCTTGTTACCGAAGGCGTTGCCTTCACGCATGCCTACTGCCAAAGTCCAATCTGTACCCCGAGTCGCTCGAGCTTCATGACTGGGATGTACCCCTCACGTTTGCACAACACGCGAAACGGCAATGAATCTTTTCCCGCAAATCAGCCCGTCATTACCAAACTGATTGCCGACGCTGGATATCACTGTGGCATGATTGGGAAGTTTCATCTTCAAAGTTCCGGATATCGAACTGAACCTCGCATCGATGATGGTTTTGACTACTGGCAATTCAGTCATGCACCACGTGATGACTGGTCCGAGGGGCACCACTACGCGGAGTGGGTACGTACACAGGGCGGCGACCTTGACGCCATGAGAGAAAGCGTGGAACGAGTATGCCCGGAGATGCACCAAACAACCTGGGCAAGTGAGTGCGCTATCGACTTCATTCAAGAACGCATGAACAACGCATCACCTTGGCTGCTGAATCTCAACGTCTACGATCCTCACCCACCATTCATTCCTCCCAAGGTGTACGCAGATCGGTTTAATCCCGCTGACATGCCTGGACCGCACTTCCGCCCCAGCGATCTTGAACAGCAAGCGAAACTGGGAGATTTGGATTTCCAGGATGAGCTCAGAACACCTCAAGAACATGATGCCCAGCGCGTACAAGCCCTTTATTACGCCATGATCGCACAAATCGATGACCAACTGGCACGTATCCTTCATGCGTTGGAAGCCACAGGGCAACGCGAAAATACCATCATCCTATTCACGAGTGACCATGGTGAAGCATTGGGAGACCATGGCCTGATGTACAAAGGCTGCAGATTTTACGAGGGACTCGTCAGGGTGCCCTTGATCTTTTCATGGCCGGGACATTTTCAGCAGGACTTGAGAAGCGAGGCTCTCGTCGAATTACTTGATATGTCTTCGACGTTACTGGAAGCCACCGGCGCTAATGTGCCAGAACAGATTCAAGGCAAAAGCTTGCTGCCTATCTTGCGTGGCGAAACCCCCGCAAACGAACTCCGACCATTCGTGCGTTCCGAGTACTTTGATGCACTGGATCCACATTTTACAGGCGGAAGTGGTACCTTCGGCACCATGTTCCGCACGCGTCAATACAAACTCTGCATGTATCACGACAAGCAAATCGGTGAACTCTACGACTTGGCTGCCGATCCATGGGAGTTTGAAAATCTGTGGGACTCCGGCGACCATCAGAACATCAAGAATCAATTGATCCGGGAAGCTTTTGACGCCCACGTTGTCCTGACAACTGACATGGGCTCACCTCGCATCGCGCCCATGTAGTGGTAGCGAGGAATGTGGCAGGGACACCACGCTACTACCTGCACCTTCCCTGCACCTTCCCGCTTTCCAGCCTGTCTCCGTAGCACGACGAGCCTGCCATCGAAAAAAGCACGTCTTGGGTAATTCCGGGGTATCGGACCAAGAATCCTTTTATTTGCTGACAACGCTCGATCATCACCTGCGACTTCCACTCCACTTCTATACCCTCGATGAGCGGTTTGCCCACTGTCCTGATGCAAATAAATTGCAGGAGTTTCAAAAAACCCTACACTATGCACCTCTCCTGATCCCGAGGGCTCGAGTGAGCGATCGTTTTATGCTCACGTCGGTGCTCCCAAATGCAACCTACCTATGCAAGGAAGAATTCGATGCGTCAAACACTGACACTTCTCTCACTCACCCTTCTCGCCACAGTCACCATGAGCCCGCAGTTTTCGCAAGTAAACGCAGCAGAGCTTTATGGTTTAAAACAGGGTACGGTTGAGCTGAAGTCGAGTGGCCCGCTCGCATTCGGACCATCTGGCATCCTCTTCATTGGTGATCCTCAAGCAGCGAAGATCTATGCAGTTAACACCGAAGATGAGAGCACAACTGGCAACTCGTTTGATGTCGGAAACCTCGAAGGCAAAATCAAATCCGCCCTCAACGTTGATCAGGTCAGCATTGCCGACCTCGCGGTCAACCCAGAAACCGGCAATGCCTTTCTGTCAGTAACATCAGGCGGAAATTCAGGCATCATACGTGTGAGCCCGGATGGAAGTGTTGCGCCTTTGAACCTTGCAAAAATCGCCAATTCCTCAGTCACTCTCCCCAATGCCCCTGACGACAAAGTTGTTCAGCGTGGCCGCCGGAAAAGCAATCCTCGTTCAAGCTCGATCACTGACCTTGCTTACACAGCCGGTCGTATTCTGGTAGCTGGACTTGCTGCAGGTGAGGCCCCTAGCTCAGTCCGCGAGTTCGATTTCCCCTTCACGAAATCCGGCGAAGGTTTCCGTGTTGAAATTTTCCATGCCGCACATGGTCGTTCGGAAAACTATGCTCCGATCCAAACATTTGTACCGTTCAACATCGGTGGTGAGCCAAGCCTGCTCGCTGGCTATACTTGTACCCCACTGGTCAAAATCCCAATCACCAAACTTGCAAGCCAGAACAAGATCCAGGGTACCACCATCGCTGAGCTCGGCAATCGCAATCGCCCGCTCGACATGATCGTCTATAGCCAACACGGCAAAGCATTTATCTTGATGGCCAATAGTGCCAGAGGGGTCATGAAAATCAGCACTGAAAACCTCGAAAACGCGAAGGCACTTACAGAACGTGTATCCAATGGTGACGTTGCAGGCCAAAGCTACGAAACCATCGACACGCTGGACGGAGTCGTTCAACTCGACAAGCTCAGTGATACCCACGCGCTCGTGGTGATCCAACCAGAACAGGGCTCAATGACGCTGAAATCCATTCTGCTGCCTTAGTGATTGCTGGCTCCTCGGTCATCAAACGCCTCAGAAAACGCGATGATCTTCACCAGCAAGACCTTCCTGTGCCTTGCAATGACGTCTGAATCATGACTCGCGGTCGATCCAGCATCGACCGCGTTTTTCATTGCACGAAGCGATTCCTTCCCAACAGCTTCGGGGCGGCGACAGGCATGATCTTGGGATTACAGTACGCCCAAGGTCCCAAGTTCGCAACAATGTATACTTGTCTCGGCGATACCCGTCAGCCAATCTCCAATATCCGTACTCCACCTATCCCTTGCTGATGAACGACCTGATCATGCCTCAACGAGCTTTGCTTCTTTTATTTCTCTTAGCTTTTTCTGTAGCTGCCGAGCGTTCATCCGCTAGTGCTGCAGATCGGCCCAACATCGTTTGGATTGTTTCTGAAGACAATTCAATCCATTACTTGGAACATTTCTTTGAAGGTGGCGCACCAGCTCCAAATATCGAGGCGATGGCCACTCATGGCCTAACATTCAACAATGCTTTTTCAAATGCTCCCGTCTGCTCCGTTGCCCGCACCACACTGGCAACAGCCTGCTATGGCCCGAGAATCGGAACCCAGTTCCATCGCAGATACGCGATGGCGCCAATGCCCAAGGGTCTCCGGATGTTCCCTGCCTACCTGCGAGACGCGGGCTACTACACGACCAACAACAGCAAGAAGGACTACAACGCAGTTGAAGGCCAGGGTGTTTGGGATGCCTCATCTCGGAATGCTTCATGGAGAAATCGTCCGCAACAGGACCAGCCCTTCTTCCACATGCAATCACATGCACAGTCACACGAAGGCAGCCTGCATTTCAATCGCGCAGTTTTTGAAAACGACAAGACAAAAACAGATCCAAACAGTATTCAATTGGCAGACTATCATCCCAACACAGCCTTGTTCCGCTACACGCATGCCCGCTACCACGATCGCATGCTTGACATCGATGCGATTGTGGGAAAAACCGTTCAGCAACTGCGTGAGGATGGGGTCTTGGAAGACACGTTCATTTTTTACTTTGGTGACCACGGCGGCGTACTCCCTCGCAGCAAAGGCTATATCTACGAGTCCGGGCTGCACGTTCCACTTGTCGTCCGGGTTCCTGAAAACTTCAAGCATTTAGCACCGACGGCGAATGGCACGCGATTGAACGGCTTCGTCAGTTTTATCGACTTTGGCCCTACCACCTTACACCTCGCGGGTGTCAAAGTTCCATCTCAGGTGGATGGCAAAGCATTCCTTGGCAAGGACATTTCAGAATCGGCCATCAACGCTCGAGATGTGTCATTCGGCTACGCTGATCGATTTGATGAAAAGTATGATTTCATTCGCTCAATCCGAAAAGGAAAATACCAATACATTCGCAACTACCAGCCGTACCTGCCGGATGGACTGAACAACAACTACCGATACAAGAACCTGGCATTCGTTGAATGGCGTGATTTATACAACGCTGGAAAACTGACTGGACCAGCCAAGCAGTTTTTTGAATCAAAGCCACCAGAAATGCTATTTGATTGTGAAACAGATCCGCATCAAATCAATAATCTCGCGAATGACCCCAAGCACGCTAAGGTTTTAGCCGAACTTCGCGAAAGACTTCAGCAAACCGTCAAAGGCTTACCCGACCTGAGTTTTTACCCGGAAAGCTATCTGGCCGAGAATGCCATGCAGAACCCGGTCGCGTTTGGACAACACCACAAGCAGGAAATCGCTGAGCTCGTCGACATTGCTGATCTTTCTCTAGTTCCATTTGAGCAAGCGAAACCCGCACTGCTGGCTGCAATAGCCTCCGGCGACCCGATGAAACGCTACTGGGCTGCGATGACCTGCACGGCTTTTGCTGCTGACGCCGAAGAAATAACGGCAAATGTGAAACCTCTGCTAAAAGACGATGCACTGATCGTTCGCATGAGAGCAGCCGAGTTTCTGGGCAGAATTGGAAAGATCAATCCCCAAACCACACTCATACAGATTGTCAACACAACTCAGAATTCAGTCGAAGCCACCGAAGCATTGAACTCGATTGTCTGGTTCAGAGATTTCTTCAACGACAAGTATCCTGTGAAACGCTCAGATTTCAATCCGGTAAGCGACGGAGCAGATGTCGATGATCGGCTGAACTACATCAACGGGATCCCCTATCCACCCAAGGGTGCAAAAGGCAAGGCCCGGAAACAGCGCACAACAAAAAGCAAGAAACCGTGATCGCAGAAACAACGCAAGTTCACGGTGAAATCACCCAAGCCCAAATCCCCGACACGATTTCCAAAAAAATGCTTCAACGACCACGCTTCATACACACGTACACCTTACCGATGGCGAGCACGCAAACGCTGGCGGTCGTCTGCTTCGTACTGAGTGGACTTGCGGCTTTTTTTTGCGAGCAAGAGGTTTCCGTAGCAGCGGAGAAAACGGAACATGCTGTCGATAAACGTCCGAATATTGTGGTAATAATTGCTGACGATTGGTCATGGCCTCACGCCAGCGTGCTGGGATCAAAAGCGGTCAAGACACCGAACTTTGATCGCGTCGCCAAAGAGGGGACACTATTCGAGAACGCCTTTGTTTCAACACCATCATGCACACCGAGTCGGCTAAGCATATTAACTGGCCAACATCATTGGCGTTTGCAGGAGGGTGATAGCCTGGGCGGGTCATTGCGAGAATCATTCCCCGTTTATACCGAGTTACTTCAGCAGGCCGGCTACCGGATTGGTCGGTATGGAAAAGGCGTCTGGCCCAGCAAACATACTTTCCGAAATCGTGATTCCTTTGGTGAACGCTATCTCTCCTTTGACGATTTCCTGAGAGATCGAGAAGCAGGACAGCCATTCTGTTTTTGGTACGGCGGGCAGGACCCGCATCGCCCCTACGAAACAGGCATTGGACTGAAGACCGGCATCAACTTGGCAAACATCAAAGTTCCTGGCTGCCTGCCCGATAACCCGATCGTGCGGAACGATCTTGCGGACTATCTGGCCGAGGTACAGCGTTTTGATCATGAGGTCGGTGATATCATCCAACGGCTTGAATCAATGAACGAACTGGACAATACCATCGTTGTCGTCACCAGCGACAACGGAATGCCCTTCCCCCGCTGCAAAGCAACCCTGTACGACTGGGGTACCCGCGTCCCACTGGCAATCCGCTGGGGAAAAGCCCCACCACATACCGTCACTGACTTTGTCACCCTGTGTGATCTTGCACCGACCTTTCTAGACGCAGCGAGCACGAGCGTGCCGCAGCAGATGACTGGGAAGACGTTACTGCCACAGATCAAAGCTGAACAAAATGGTCAAGTCGATCCAAAACGAACTTTCGCCCTCAGTGGCTTGGAAAAACATGTCTATCCCTATCCAGCCAGATCATTGAGAACCGCGAACTTCCTTTACATTTCAAATTGGAATCCTGCCCAATGGGAGTCTGGTGTTGTCACGGGGCACAACCCGGAATACGACTTTTCGAAAACACCTTGGCCGACAGAACCAGGGGCTTTCTCATACAACATCGATCCCTCGCCAACGAAACAATATCTGCGACTGAATCCTGAAAGTGCCAATCGCTATGCAAAACTGGCCTTTGCACAAAAACCGCGTGACGAGTTGTACGATCTCAAGCGTGATCCACAACAACTGACGAATCTGACGGACTCACCTGAGTATGCACAAGCACAGGATCTTTTGCGACGAAAACTGACTGCGGAGTTGATCCGCAGTAATGACCCCCGTGCACGTATCAAAGGTTATCGCAATCGGAGCCTCGTGGGATGGCCCATTCGTATCAGCCGTGACCTGCGCAACTCACAACCAGAAAAGACCGCCACCGCACTTAACCTGATCAAACAACAACTTCAACACCTGACCTATATCCTGCCAGCAGAATCTCTTGCGATCATTCGAAACGTTCCGATCTGGCTTTCGCCACCTTATGACGGGGTTCGTCCCACTGCTGAATATCATCCCGGCAGTGCGTGGTTGCAACAACAGGGTCGCAGACCTGAACTGGTTGAGTGTGTAGAGCTCACTAATATCGATATCTTCGCCCGGGAATACAAACGCATGCCGATGCTCATGCTGCATGAATTAGCGCATGCTTACCACCACCAGTTCCTGGGATTTGAACACGCCGAAATCAATCAGGCTTACGAGCAAGCAAAGGCAAGCGGAAGCTATGAGTCGATCTTACGTGGCAACGGGAAACTTGAACGCGCCTATGGCCTGAGCAGTCCACAGGAATACTTTGCAGAGACCACAGAGGCCTTTTTTGGGACAAATGATTTCTACCCATTTGTTCGCGCGGAGTTACACCAGCACGATCCCCGAATGGAGCAGATACTGGCCCAAGCCTGGAATCCAGCCAAACCGCTGGCCCGTCTTGCCAAACCGGCGAAACGCTTAGACCAAATCGCAGCCGTACCCCAACTGCCCGTTGCTACGCCAGCACCTGCGGCTCCCAATGATTCTCAGGTGACCGACTACAAGGTCACCAGCATTCCAGAAACACTCGAGCTCGATCCATTTTACAAGAAGTACATTCATGCCTCGGGCTATCCGATCGTTTCCTCAGGAGCGGTAAACGACTACGCACTGAAAGAGGCCGCATTTCTTGTCGACATGATGTTAAAAAAACGTCCCGACATCCGGCAGGCGATGATCGACAGCGGGTCCCGCATGATCGTAATGGGGCACAACGAGTTCACTTCAGAAATCCCTGAATACAAGCATTTGCGACCGAAAGACTTTTGGGATGCGCGAGCAAGAGGCTTGGGAGGATCCCGTCAGGATGCTGTCTGCTCCTGTGCAGAAGAAAACGTACTGGCATTCCCCGGAGATCCGTACTCAACTGAAAACATTCTGATTCACGAATTCGCCCACAACATTCACCTACGTGGCCTGGTGAATCTGGACCCAACTTTTGATGACCGTCTCCGCAAATGCTATGACGAGGCGATGAAAAACAACCTTTGGCAATCTAAATATGCCTCTACCAATCATGCAGAATATTTTGCTGAAGGAGTGCAGTCATGGTTCGACAATAACCGTCCACCCGATCACGATCACAACCACGTCGACACCAGAAGAGAGCTGATCGAATATGATCCCGGGCTGGCTGCCATTTGCAAAGAAGTTTTTGGCTCAACTGAATTGGTTTATACAAAACCACAACGTCGATTGAAGGGGCACATGGAAGGCTATGATCCCGACAAAGCCCCCACATTCAAATGGCCCGCTCGACTGAACAAGACAAAACAGAAGATCCGCGACGACATCAAAAAACAGGGCAATGAACGCGAAAGGCCCTACAAGAACTAGCTAGTTTGTACTCCGAGCAACCAACAGGCTCTGTTGCCCTGCTTCATGTATTCAGCCAGCTCGACTTTACAAGTTTGACCGTCCAAGCACTTACCTGCTACCGCCTACAGATTCGGTAAATCCAGTGAATTACCTTCAACTCTGTTTTCAACTCGCGATATTTCTTGCACTCACATTAGCTGCCACCCGCAGCAAAGCTGAAGAACAAAAACCTGCCCCGGCAGTAGCACCCGCACAGCCTCCTAATGTGTTGTTCATCGCTGTTGATGATCTGAATGACTGGATAGGTTGCTTAAAAGGCCACCCGCAGACACTTACCCCCAACATTGATCGGCTAGCAGCATCAGGCACGTTGTTCACTAATGCGCACTGCCCCGCCCCCGCTTGCAACCCATCTCGAACCGCGATCATGACGGGCATCGCGCCCAACAAATCAGGGCTGTACGACAACCGACAACAAATGCGGGAAATACTTCCTACCGCTGACCTAATGCCCAAACACTTTTCGCGCAATGGATACCACTCACTGGGTTCTGGAAAAATCCTGCACTACTTCATTGATGCCCAATCTTGGGACGATTACTACCCTGCCAAGGAGAGTGAAAATCCATTTCCGCGAACGCTGTACCCCAAACAGCGGCCCGTCAATTTGAGCCGGGGTGGTCCATGGCAATACGTTGAAACCGACTGGGCAGCTTTGGATGCTACTGATGAAGAATATGGTGGTGACTGGCTGGTATCCAAGTGGGTTTCAAAGCAACTGACAAAAGAGCATCAGAAACCATTCTTCCTTGCCTGTGGTATCTACCGTCCGCACGAACCCTGGTTCGTCCCTCGACCCTACTTTGACAAGTTTCCTCTTGACGAAATACAACTTCCACTGGGCTACCGCGCGGATGATCTCGATGATCTACCAACGGCAGGCCGTCGACGTGGCCCCAACCGATACTTTGAACACATCCAGGCGGAGAACCAGTGGAAGCAGGGAATTCAGGGATACTTGGCTTCCATCGCATTCGCGGATGCCATGGTCGGACGAGTGATCAACGCTTTGGAATCTGGTCCCAACGCCAACAATACGATTGTTGTTCTATGGAGTGATCACGGATGGCATTTAGGTGAGAAGCAACACTGGCAAAAATTCACGGGTTGGAGAGTCTGTACAAGAGTCCCACTAATCATTCGAGCCCCGGAAGGCTGCCCCGGGCTTGCTGCAGGAACCGTTGCCGGCACAAAGTGCGACCAACCGGTGAACCTGCTGAGTCTGTTTCCTACGCTGACCGATCTCAGTGGAATCCCCAAAAGCAGCCAAGCCGAGGCGCCAAGTCTTCTTCCACTGCTTGACGACTCGCAAGCTGACTGGGCACATGTCTCAACCACCTACTTGAATCGCCCTGAAGACTACAGCATCAGCGATCATGACTGGCGATACATCCATTACAACGACGACAGTGAAGAACTTTATCAAATCAGTTCCGATCCACATGAATGGAACAACCTTGCAACGGATCCTCAACACCTATTGCGTTTGCAATACTTTCGCTCTCGCGCGCCCAAAGGTTTTCACGAATACGTCCCTATCAGTATCCATGCAATGCCGAAGCTTCAATGGAACACAATCACCCTAGAAACGGCTCCTCCATCCAAACCTGATGGCCAGCCTTTCGATTGCTACTTTGTAAATCGCAGAACAGACAAGCTTGAGTTGTTCTGGATCAGCCCCGCGGGCAAGCCACAGAGCTACGGAATCCTGTCCCCCAATGTTCCCAAACGCCAAAACACGCGGCCCGGGGCTGTTTGGATGGTAGCTGACCAAGACGGGCAGAACTTGGGATTTTTCAGGGTCGGCGACCGGGGTTCGCGAGCCATTGTCCCGGCAGTAGTCCAAACCCAAATTCCTCCGAGAAAGTAGTCAAGCCCACCGCCTGAGCACTTGGCCAGACCGATCGGACAGAATCTGCGGACCGCCAGCCT
This sequence comes from Rhodopirellula sp., assembly GCA_002690925.1. GTDB lineage: Bacteria > Planctomycetota > Planctomycetia > Pirellulales > Pirellulaceae > Rubripirellula. The sequence continues at coordinate 28,700 of NZGD01000127.1, read as the reverse complement.
GTCCACACGTCCCCGCACCCTGCCTGAAAGATGCATTTAAACGCAGGAAATCATGGCCCACAGATTTTCAACCAATGGCAGAACGAGTCTCGCCTGGGCACAAACACCTTCCCCAAAGCATGGAAAACTGAACCTGTTTCGCAACATTTCGTATTATACTTCTCGCTTACACCATCGAAGCTTGGGTCAAAACAGACCCGTTACACAACGATCTGCCCCGTATGAATACCCTGATGCGCAGCCTACTACTCGCCTTATGTTTCCTCGGTACTGTCACTCCCGTTTATGCTGAAGAGCGGATTTGTCGCTATTGCGAAGAGGGGCGAAGTCATCTCCTGCCGCTCGGGCTCGACCTGCAAGGAAAGTTTCACTATGCCCCAGATCGCCAGGTTGACGTCAAGCACATCAAACTGGACGTCACTCCGGACTTTGTGAAACGAACTGTCAGTGGATCTGTCAGCATCACAGCACAACCAATTGCCAAGCCAGTCGAATTGCTGAATTTGGATGCAAAGGACATCACGGTCAAAAAAGTCACTTGTGAGCAAGCGGCTGTCAAAGACTTTGTTTCAACACGCGAGTCACTACAAATCCTGTTCGCACAACCTGTTCAGATTGATACCGAATTCACAGTTGTGATCGAGTACGCGGCGCAGCCCAATGCTGGGCTTTACTTTCGGACGCCAGCGATGGGATATCCGGAGACCGACACCCATATCTGGACTCAGGGTGAAACACACGAAGCTCGCCACTGGTTCCCGTGTTTCGATTACCCCAATGAGCGTTCCTCAACCGAGGTGATTTGCCACGTCCCCAAAGACATGACGGTACTCAGCAACGGCGTGAAGAAGGGTGAATCTATCGACGCAAGCGGACTCAAGGCGGTGCGATGGTATCACGAGAAACCGCATGCCAACTACTTGATCTGCTTGGTAGCTGGCCACCTCGAAGGTTTGGAAAAGCGCCATCGAAACGTTCCTCTGGGTTTCTACACACAACCTTCTCTTGCCAAATACGCCGCCAACTCGTTTCGCGACACTCCCGATATCATGGCGTTCTTTGAAGAAGAAATAGGAGTTGAATTTCCATGGCCCAAGTATGACCAGGTCACGATCCTCGACTTCACTGCTGGTGGCATGGAGAACACCACCCTGACCACCCTCACCGACGGGACCATCTTTGCGGAAGCAACTGAAAACATTCGCACCACCCGTGGTCTCGATGCCCACGAACTTGCGCATCAATGGTTTGGTGACTATGTCACCTGCAAAGACTGGAGCCACCTTTGGCTGAACGAAGGCTTTGCCACGTACTACACGCATCTGTATGAGGGTCACAAGTTCGGCCGCGATGCAATGCTTTATGGGCTGTATCGTGATGCATCGGGTCGGATTTTGACTCAAGGCAAGGATAAAAAACCGATTGTCTACAACGGCTACAAAAATCCGATGGAGCAATTTGATTATCGCTCCTACCCAAAAGGCAGTTGGGTGTTGCACATGCTTCGCTCTCAATTGGGTGAAGACCTGTATCGCAAATGCATCAAGTCCTATCTTGAGAAGCACGCTCTCACGAGTGTTGTATCAGACGACCTGCGACAGGTGATCGAACAACACTCAGGTCGGCCAATGGATCGGTTCTTTGATCAGTGGCTGTACCATGCTCGACACCCTGACCTGAAGATCAGCTACAAGTGGATGCCAAAACAGAACCTCGCAAAAGTCAACATCAAGCAGACACAAACGCTGGATGATGATGTTTTGCAATTCCACTTCCCAACAAAACTGCGATTCATCGCCGATGGGATGTTGGTCGACTACCCCATCAACGTCACTAAGGTTGAAGAGGACTTCTACGTCCCGCTCGACAAGCAACCGGCGATCGTCAGATTTGACCCCGAATACAGCGTGCTGGCGAATGTTTCGTTCGACAAACCGAATGGGATGTTGAAAAAGCAGCTTGAAAACAACAACGACATGGTTGGTCGCCTGCTGGCGTGCAAACTATTGGAAACGCGCAAGACGCACGAGTCGGTCGAGTTACTGACCAATGCCTTAAAGAATGATTCTTTTTATGGGGTACGCATCGCCGCTGCATCTGCGTTGGCCAAGCACGAGTCAGACGAGTCTCTTGAAGTCTTAGCCGATAACTGGAAAACGCAAACGGACGCCCGCGTTCGCTCTGCCGTGGTTGAGAAGCTAACAAACCGCTATCGGGATGAAACACCCGCGTTGATCCAAAGCGTGCTCAAAAATGAGAAAAACCCTGCTATCCTCGCGAATGCGATTCGCGGGCTGGGCAGATTCCATGGCCCGGCGACACACGAGGCTCTGCTCAAATTTCTGAACACGCAATCGTTTCGAAATGAGTTGGCGGTTGCCGCCATGTCAGCAATCCGTCAACTCGATGATGATGAGTTACAACCCGCCGTCTTCAAGTCACTTCGTGAAAATGCAAAACAATTCCGCTCACGTGACTACGGTCGTGGCCTCGAAACACTTGCCCACACAAGTCGCCGTTTGAAAGATCGCAGCGAAGTCCGGCAATTCCTTACCGAGCATCTTGATCACCCCAAGGTCAGCATTCAGGCAGCAGCTGTCCAAGCATTGGGAATCCTCGGCGACCCCAAAGCGATCACAGTCCTGGAATCGGTCAGTCAGTCGGAAAACGAGCGAATCTCACGTCCGGCGCAGCAGTCCGTTTCAAGACTGCGTGAAGTGAAACCTACAACACCGAAAGAGATTCTCGAGTTACGAAAAGAAATTGCTGAGGTTAAAAAAGAGAGTGACAAACTTAAAACGGAACTCAAAACACTCCGCGAACAAGTAGAAGCCAAATAACGCCTCGCATTTCAGGCACCTAGCAACCCTAAGTGCCGCCCGTTTATGGAGTATTTTCGGCACCCAATGATTTCCCCCCCGACTGTTGAATTAAAATGTTTCCCAACCGACGGAGCAGTATTCGTGTGACCAGCGTCACAAGGTGCCATCTTCCGCTTACCCATGTTTTTCACTGGGATCAGTCATTTCCATGCGGCTGACTCCATTCCTTTCATAATGCTTTAACGGATTCGTGTTCATGCAACGATTTCTCGCTGCTCTACTGCTGTTGTTCCTGTACCTTCCCGCTCTGCATGCAGCAGACCCAGTTGTTCCCGTTTTCAAAGATGGCGAGGCGCAAATTGTTGATGGCTTCAAGGATTCAGACTTCTGGATCAGACACGACTTGTGGGTGGAAACGGAATTCGATACGGATGGAGACGGGAAATTAGATCGCATGCACGTTAGTGTGACGCGTCCCCGACAAACCGACACCGCTGGTTTGAAACTACCCGTGGTTTATGTTTCCAGTCCGTATTTTGCCGGTACTGGCTCGACAGCAGCGGAGCATTTCTGGGATCCAAAGCAAGAACTGGGCACTGAACCACCTGAACGGACTCACGGCCCAAGCGTGGTACGAAAAGGAACGCGGCCGATCATCTCAAGAACTCACCTCGAGCAGTGGGTACCACGAGGTTACATTGTGGTCCACTCCTCCTCACCCGGTACAGGACTGTCCCAAGGGTGCCCCACCGTCGGTGGTGACAATGAATCACTTGCCCCAAAGGCAGTCGTTGATTGGCTTTGTGGAAGAGCCAAAGGCTTCACCGAACCCACGGGCGGTGAACTGGTCAAAGCTTTCTGGTCAACGGGCAAGGTAGGCATGACAGGCACATCCTACAACGGCACCATTCCATTGGCCGCCGCAACCACCGGCGTCGATGGCCTGGAAGCAATCATTCCAATCGCTCCCAACACCTCTTACTACCACTACTATCGGTCCAATGGCCTGATCCGACACCCCGGTGGTTTTATCGGTGAAGACATTGATGCTCTCTATGACTTTATCCATAGTGGTGATGAATCGAAACGTGATTTTTGCAACTGTAACGTTCGCGACAAGGAGATGGCGGCAGGGTTTGACCGAGTCAACGGAGACTACAATGAGTTTTGGGCCGGTCGTGATTACCTAAATGACCTGAAACCACTTAAAGCCGCCGTCTTAATGGCCCACGCATTCAACGACTGGAATGTTGTCCCCGAACACAGCGTCCGCATTTATGAAGCACTCAAGAAAAAGGGCGTGCCCACACAGGCTTTCTTTCACCAAGGTGGCCACGGTGGGCCACCCCCGATGAAGATGATGAATCGATGGTTCACTCGATATCTTCACGGTGTAGAAAACAATGTCGAAGACGACCCCAGGTCTTGGATCGTGCGTGAGAACAAAGAACGCGACAAGCCCACGTCCTACCCGGAATACCCACATCCGGAAGCAGTCCCCGTAACCATGCATCTGGGGCAGACCACAACCCAGGGGGGACATGGAGATTTGACGACGACTGCAACACCTAAACAGGGTAAGGAAACACTAATCGACAATTACTCCTTCAGCGGCGCTACGTTGGCAAAAGCCGAAAGCACTGACCATCGACTGATGTTTGTCACACCCACACTGCAACAACCTGTGCATATTTCAGGAACACCACGAATCAAGATTCGTCTTGCCTGCGATAAGCCTGCGGCGAATCTTTCGATCTGGGTCGTCTCCCTGCCCTGGAATGATAAACGCAATGCAAAAATCACCGACAACATCATCACACGCGGTTGGGCCGACCCGCAGAACTATCGATCGATCACCGAAAGTGAACCGCTTGAACCAGGTCGTTTTTATGAGATGTCATTTGATCTACAACCAGACGATCAAGTGATTCCAGCAGGCCAACAAATTGGCTTGATGATTTTTTCAAGCGATCGTGAATTCACACTTCACCCACAACCAGGTACCCAATTGACAATTGATCTTGATGAAACATCAATGACCTTGCCAGTACTAGGTGGCAGAGAAAAGCTTGAAGCAGCGTTCAGCAAAACGAGCGAAAATAAAAAGAACTAACTTCGACGACAGACGCAATTATCTGGCGATCAGAGTGGAGCCGTGTTGCCCCCAGAATTCTTTTAGATTGCTGGGGATCACGGCTACCGATAACCACGGGCTGGTTTGCCCAGCCCATTGCTTCACAGAATGGCAAACTACTTAAGCTGCTCCGCCGTCGGATCAGGCTCGGTCGTGTTTCCAAAGTCGCCAACCCATGCAAGCGGCACGACGAACTTTCCAGCGATACCAAGCAACATCCCAGTTGCTTTTTTGCATAATCCTGCAGGGCTTCAAACACGATTCAGATTCCAGATTGTGAAATTCAAGAAAGCAGCGAAACTCACCCACAACAGGTAGGGCGTCATTAGACCACCTGCAATCATGGAACGGCGAAAAAACGACACGTTTGTAGCTACGATCGCAAGCCACAGAACAACAATTTCAATCAGTGCTGCTCCTGGATTCTGAAGGCCAAAAAAAAGCACGGACCACAAGCTATTGAGTACAAGCTGAATAAAGAACAGGGCGATGGCCGGCTGTGCGTCTTTCAAGTCACCACCTCGCCAAACCAACCACACAGCGATTCCCATCAGACCGTACAGAGTTGTCCAAACGGGTGCAAAGATCCAGTTCGGTGGATTCCATGTTGGCTTATTCAGGGTCTCATACCAAACGTCTAACCCTTGTGTGGTCGCCAGACCACCGACCCCACCTGCGACAAAGCAGACCATCAGCGAGATGCCCAGACCAACTGCCTGAGTTGACACCGGTCGTGCTTGTTTAGTTTCAGCCATCGAATTTATGCTTGCGAAAGGGAAGGAGAACCAAAGCCCTGTTAGCATACGCCGCTGCCAACTTTCCGTACATTTTCAATGGCTCAATGATTAAAAACCAAGGTTTCCACCTCGGAGTTCCCGAAAGCCCACCGTCAACCCGACGAAAAACGCAGCTCATTTCATCCACGCTTCTGCTTCGAAAACCAAGCTTTTTGATGTGCAAGCAACTCACCCATGAAACGGAATTTCGCCCGCGTTCTGGATGCGGCAAATGCATAGGGGCAAACCACTGCGCTCACGGGGGTTACGAACCTGACGCAGGTCAGATTGGTCTGATCTTCCTGTGTTTATAAGGATCTCAAGTATGCCAGCAAGTTAGCAACATCCTGATCAGATAATCCCATCAGCAAGCCCTCTGGCATCAGCGAGACTTCCGACCATCGCATTTCTTCAATGTCCTCAACATTAATTCGCTTGGTGTGTCCATCAGAAGCCATCAGAGTCACCCCATCGACGCTCTCATAAACAACCAATCCCATCACGATCTCTCCATCCGAGGTCAACACCTGTTTGGCTCGATACCGATCGGGGATCGCATGACTGGGATCCACTGTCGCTCGGAATAAATCTGCAGCACTAAAACGCTTCGCGACACCACTCAGCGATGGCCCGAGCGCTTTCCCACCATCATGGCACAAGGCGCATTGCCGGGCCGCATGGATTTTCTGACCTGCTGTGACTTTGCCTTTCAGTTCACTGATCGCTTCTCCCCGCTGCAGCCATTGCTGAATCGACACGGAATCAGATTCCCGTTTCGGAACCTCTGCCCCCAACCGTCTTAATGCCCCAACCGCGGCATCCCGAACCCTCTTGTCCACTGAGAAGGCCGCCCTCTGCAAATCTTCAGCATCACGAGAAACGGGATGACTTGCCATTGCCAACCATGCTGCAGGACGTGTTGCATCATCTTTCAGCCACTCATAAACAAAATTACGAGGTACCGCGTCGGGCCCAAGAGCGATGAATCTCGCGACCGCTGGATCAATCTTCTTTCCCCGACTTTGCATCAGACACTTGTGCCGTCCCCGCTCAAGATTCTCGGGATCCATTTTCTCAGTCCAAACCAGATGCGTGGCATCACCAAAATACTGATTGGAAACAATTCGACTAGGCAACAACGAATCACGATGCTGCATTGCGAGAAACAACTCTCCCATCCGCGGCGTCCAATTTCGATCGACATTGAATTTTGAGTCTTTGATCAATACTGGAATCGCAATCATCGCTTCAGCAATTCTCTCGGTCATATCATCGCTTCGGCGTGCAGGAATCCGTGCCAATGCAATCAGTCGAAATAGCTTATCCACCGGCGAATGCACCTTATCCATGTCGTCAGCGATGGCGTCAAAGACGGCGGCGGAATCAGGCTCAAGCACCGCGAGTCCCCGAATCAACTCCCTGCGTAAGTCTTCGCTGCTGATCTGAAGTTCTTTCTCACTGCCGATGTCCTCGCTGTTCCCATTCAGCCCATGCGTCGAAACGTCTTCAAGCCGGTGGAGCAAAGCAGACACGGCAGCATCGCGAGTCTCGGACGCAATTTTGGGGCGTAGACGTCCGCGGCAGGAATCAAAAACAGCTGCTACCTGTTGCTTGCCTCGAGCGTCTTTCGGATTACCGGGCCCCAATCCACCCAGGCTCTCAATCAACAACGCAATCGCCTCCAGCACCTGACTCTGCCTTGCAGCATCCGATTTCAGCACAGCCACAGCTTGTTCAGCTGCTACCTGGTCAATCACAGGAGCAACATTTGCGCGCAGTCGCTGCAACGAATGCATGATCGCGTTGGATCCATCAAAATGTGGTTTGTCCCACTTCAACTTCGGAAACCTTGACGCAGCCAGAGGCTTGAAAGCATCAATTCTGTAGATCCCACCCCGGCTACGACGCCCACCAACACTAACGAGAAGTGCACCATCAGACGCAGCTGCGATATCAGTCACTGCAAAGCCCTCACTTCCCGAAGGTGATGCAACCAACTCTGTCTTGCCATCATCTGATACAAACACAACCCGACCAAAGGTCCAGTCAAGTACAAACACACCAGCGTGAAAGCGTAGAGGCAACCGTTTGCCGGGGCTTCTCAAGACCCCAGTGGGCGATCCACGTCCTAATTCCGCGAGCACAGTTGGCATCATCGGATCCACATGGGAACGCTTCCAGCTTCGCGAAACCCAGCCAGCATCCTGCCCTTGCCGCACACGAAAAACACGAGTGGGGCGATACCAAGGCAAACTGATATCACGCTCGCCATCGCTGTCAAAAGTATCGATTGTCTGGTCAGGCCCAAAGTCAAAATCGTAGGCATTTCGAAATCCTTCGGCCCAAACTTCTCGCCTTGACCAGTCAGGTGAGATCCGCCAAATGACTCCTGCTCGCGGGCTGGCAATTTGTGGCGTCTCTACATTTTGCAACTGAAAACTATCCTTCGTTCCGTTACCCGCAATCAAGTACCAAAATCCATCAGGCCCTTTCCGTAAGGCATGAGCATCATGTTCGCCTCCCGTCTTGATTTCAAGCACGCGCACCGGTTTCAAATTGGCCGCTGTTTCAGTTGAAAATCGATTGATCTTCCAGACACCATTGTCACCAACGTAATACAGAGTATCACCATCAACGCAAAGCCCATGCGCCCCGTGCGATGGTGCTTCAACAATGAGCTTTCTAGCATCATAAATACCATCACTGTCTCGATCCAAAAGCTCGCATAGATACCGCGGCCCAGAAGCCAACACTCTCCCCGCAGCATCCGTCGCAATCGCAGTACAGTCCGGCACAAGGTCATCATCAGCCACAAGTCGAATCGTCAAGTCCTTGGTGACATTGACTGCCTTGGACGCAGCTATCGATCTTTCGACCCGTGTCTGACCATCTTGCCTTGCCAAAACAGTTGCGTCATTCGCGAACAAAAGAAGCGCGACACCCAGCACGAAAGTTTTTTCGACACGAATCATTTGAACGATTTCCAATGATAGATTTCCTTCAGCGGCAAAACTTAATGACAGTGGTAACGTTAGGCGGATGGGGCCTAACGGCCGCGGTTGACCGCAACCATCACCAATTCACAACTCCTGAAAAGCAGGCTGCATCCACTAATTTACACGACGAATCGACGAGGCACCTGCACCCCGGCGACCGTTAATGCGAATCCCATCCTTCCAACTCGGCATCAATAAATTCGCACGAGTAACACATAAGATGATAACCGGTTATCCTAACCGGAAGTTTTAACATTTTCTGGTTCGATCTTTTGGAGCCTCCCCCTTGATACGCATTATTCTGCCGCTGCTTTGTGGCTTCGCCCTGACCTTTTCGGAAATCGATTCTTGCTTGGGTGCAGAGCAACCAAATGTGATCGTGATTTACAGCGATGACCAGGGAAGCCTCGATTTGAACTGCTATGGCTCCACCGACCTGCACACTCCTAACCTTGATCGTTTGGCAGACGAGGGTATTCGTTTCACACAAATGTACTCTCCCTCGGCAATATGCTCAGCATCTCGTGCGGGTTTAATGACAGGTCGCTTTCCGGCTCGCGCAGGTGTCCCGGGGAATGTGTCATCAACCAGAGGTGTGCCGGGAATGCCAGCGAACGAAATCACGCTGGCAGAACTCTTGAAAACGCGTGGCTATACGACTGGTCATGTAGGCAAATGGCACCTTGGCTATACCCCGGACACCATGCCCAACGGACAAGGTTTTGATTCAACATTTGGTCACATGGGCGGCTGCATCGACAATTACTCGCACTTTTTTTACTGGCAAGGTCCCAATCGTCATGATCTTTGGCGGAACGGTACAGAGATCCATCGTGAAGGCGAGTACTTTCTTGACATGATGGTTCAGGAAGGTCAGCAATTCATTAAGGCAAATCAGGACAAACCTTTCTTTCTCTATTGGGCAATCAATGCTCCGCACTATCCGATGCAAGGGACAGCGAATTGGCGGGAGCGATACAAGGACCTACCTTCACCACGGCGACAATACGCAGTCTTCACCTCCACCGTTGATGAAAAGGTGGGTGAATTGATTGGGACTCTCGAAGCGTTGGACCTGCGAAAGAATACGTTAGTAATTTTCCAATCGGATCACGGGCATTCAACAGAAGAACGGGCTTTCTGGGGAGGCGGAAATGCTGGTCCTTATCGAGGTGCCAAGGGGTGCCTCTTTGAAGGTGGCATCAGAATCCCTTCCATTGTCAGCATGCCCGGCACCATTCCGCAGGGGCAGGTAAGAAACCAGATGGCAATCGGTTGTGATTGGTTCCCTACCATCGCAACTTATTGCGGAGCCGCACTACCAGCTCGACAATATGACGGAAAAAGTTTGACAGATGTTATTGCATCCAGTGACGCCGAGAGCCCACACGACCACCTTTTCTGGTTACTGGGCAATCCCAAAAATGGACAATGGGCAGTGCGGCAGGGCCCATGGAAACTACTTGGCAACGCAAGAGATCGCGGCATCCCCAAAAACGCTCCACCAGTCGACAAACTCTTCCTTGCAAACTTGGAAATAAGTCAGGGCGAAGAAAACAACCTCCAGTCGCAACACCCGGAAGTGGTTGCCAAGCTACAAGCGATCCGTGACAAACATGTTGCTGATATCGTCCGAGACAATGAGTTGAGACTAAAAGCCCAATGATTTCCTGAGTCAGCACGTGACCGGAAACTTGCCTTGCACCGCAAGTGCTTTAGGCGGCGCCGCCAGCGTGAAATGAAGAGGCACAACGAGTGGCGGCTCCTCTACTCCGGCTCGTCCCGAGGTGGATAATTGTCATGCTGCTTTGCACTCTGGGAACTCCAATACGGGGATGACCCCCACAGAGGAACCGTCGCCAACGAGGCCTGCCACTTGCCCAGCAATTGAAACAATTCATCCGCACGAGTACGATCGCTGTCGAAGCGATCTTGCTGCTCTCCCGCGTCCTCAGTGGGCCGGAAAACCTGCGGAGCACGATGCGAAAGGCTAATCAACTTATCTGGTCCATCCAGAATGGCCACTTGCCCTTGGAGTCTCCAGAAAAGCGTCCGACGTGGTGCTGCTTGTTTGCCACACAGCTGCGGAAGCAGGTCTTCGCCATCGTATTGACCGTACAAAGCTACCGCTTTCCGACGATTGTTTTTGTCTTCATGCGATCGTACTGGCCCAAGCGTCAGTGGCTTCTCTCCAGCTGCGGACATGAAAGTAGGCAGCAGATCCAGACTCGACATGACACCATCGTGTGTCTGCTCTCTTGGTATGGTCCCGGGCCACGACCAGATCATGGGAATACGAACTCCACCCTCACGCAGCGTCCCCTTAACACCCGAAAGTTCGCCGTTCCAACTGGCGTTTCCCGTTGCACCACCATTATCTGAAAAGAAGCAAATCAATGTGTTTTCGCGTTCACCCAAATCTTCTAAACATTCCAAGACACGACCGACCCCTCGGTCCAGAGCCAACATCATCGCTGCATAAGTGCGGCGCTTCCGGTCTTTGATATGACTGAACGCGGCAAGATCCTTCTCTGTCGCTTGCAAAGGACCATGAGGCGCGTTGTACGACAAAAACATGAACCATGGTTTGTCATCGTTCGCTTCGTCCTGCTTGCTGATCCAACCTGTCGCCTCATCCGTGAAAAAATCAGTCAAGTAAGGACTTGAAAAATCGGTCAATGGAACACCGTTGCGTTCCAACTTGTTCGCGTCAGGCTTTGGAAAATAATTGTGACCACCACCAAGCATCCCACAAAAATAGTCAAAACCACGTTCCTGTGGATGAAATCCACCCCCCATCCCCAAATGCCATTTACCCACCAAAGCGGTCGAGTAACCGGCAGCACCGAGATGATCTGCCAAGGTATGCTCACCGGGTGGAAGCCCCAGCAGTTCGACCCGGGCACCGTAATTGGCACTCCCCATATTCAGGTTGGCCTGATAACCAAATCGTCGCGGATCTCGTCCCGTGATCAAGCCAGCCCGAGAAGGAGAACATACAGAACTTGCCACATAAGCCCGACTGCAAAGCACCCCCGACTTGGCTAATGCATCAATTCGCTCAGTCTTCAATAAATGCGAGCCAGTGCAACCCAAGTCGCCGTAGCCCATGTCATCAGCCAACACCAACAAAATATTTGGTGCGACCGCCTTCGCGGGGCTGATCGCAACCACACCCAACAAGAAAAACAAAACCGCGATGAAACAGTTTCCGCCACGACCGTAGTTGCCCCGCTCCGGCAAACCACACGGCTGATGAGCACTGCGTAAATTAAACTCAAAAACAACTCGCATTTTCGAAACCGTCGTGGTTGGTGAAATGGACATGGCCCCACACAGCCTAAATCAAATATTACAAAACCGAAAGATTTGGGGCCTTACCCGCAAAAGTTTTTTTCAATCCGGGAGAAAGCAGCGTGCCAAACCACAACAAAAAAACAATACACAACCCACTTCAGCACTCGATATCGCGGTGCTGAACTTTGATACCGCGGAACATCCCGAAAGAACTTGCAGACGTATCAAGGCAACACCAACTGCTTGGCAAAACGAATGCTTTCCAGCAGTCAAGCCTATGAAAACCAAGCAACCCTTCCAAACAAAAACCGTTCCCACTGACCAAACGGATTTCATTTGATAGGAACAATGACTGGAAAGTGTTATCCTGAGCAAGCTGTCAACTGTTGATGCCGCTAAGACCGACGAATCCTCCGACTTTCTCAGCAACCTCTGCTCCCTCACCCTGCCTTTTTCGCACCGAGATTTCCATGAAACCGAATTTGCAGTTCATCCATGCAACCCTTGCGATTCTTCTTTTGTCCTGCCAACCACAAGCAATCAAAGCAGAGGTGCGTCTGCCTGGTTTCTTTGGCGATCACATGGTCATGCAACGTGATATTGAATTACGCATTTGGGGCTGGTGTGATGCTGGCGAAGAAGTCAGTGTTACACTGAACGGGCAGAAAGCATCGACCAAGGGAAGCGCAGAAGGGACCTGGAAAATCACATTGCCGGCGATGCAAGCAAATTCAAAGCCGTTGACACTTCAGGTCAAGGGCGACAACGTCATCAACATCAATGACGTCTTAATAGGCGAGGTTTGGCTCTGCAGCGGACAATCGAACATGGAATGGACTGTTTCTGCGAGCACCAATCATGAAGCAGAAATCGCAGCAGCGGACTTTCCGATGATTCGTCATGTGAAAATTGCACGCCGACCGTCAGCTATTCCTCTTGACGATGTTTCAGCATCTTGGACGGTATGCTCACCGACCGTGGTGGGAACCTACACTGCGGCGGGTTACTTCATGGCAAAGAAACTGCATCAGGAGCTCGGAGTGCCCATTGGATTAATCAACTCATCGTGGGGTGGCACAAGAGTTGAGCCGTGGACTCCACCGAGCGGCTTCAAAGAAGTCCCTGCCCTCCTTGAGATATACGATTCGGTGCTTGGACGTACACCCGGAGCAGACCGATACCAGTCTGAACTGAGTACCTTTATCAAAGCCAATGAAGCGTGGAACTTGAAGGCAAAAATTGCTTTGAATGCCATGCAGCCGATCAAGCCAAGCCCTGCATTTCCTGATCAATTAAAACCTTTCCAAAGTCATCAGGATCCGACGATGCTGTACAACGGCATGATCCACGCGCTGGTGGGTTACCCGATCCGAGGAGCCATTTGGTATCAGGGAGAATCCAATCATACCGAGGGGATGCTCTACTTTGAAAAAAAGAAAGCGTTGATCAATGGATGGCGAAGTCTTTGGGGGCAGGGGAAATTCCCCTTTTACTACGTGCAAATCGCTCCTTTTCAATATGGCAGTGAAGACGGCACGATCTTGGCAAAGTTCTGGGAAGCACAGGCCGCCGTCCAACAGCTGCCCAACACAGGCATGGTGGTTATCAACGACATTGCAACCCTTAACGATATCCACCCGCCCAACAAACAGGATGTTGGCAAAAGACTTGCCCTGCTCGCTCTGAAGAACGATTATGGAATGAGGGACCTGGTGGCGAATAGCCCAGAAGTCGAATCAATTGAATTAGCCGACAAAGAGCTACTGCTCAAGTTCAAAAACACCGGTGGTGGACTCAAAACGCGTGATGGTAAAACCCCCACCCATTTCGAAGTCATTGGCCCAGGAACCCGAACCTTCGTTCCGGCAACCGCGAGCGTCAACGGCGATACGGTAACACTCTCAGCCGACGGGGTCACAGCACCAGTAGCGTTCCGCTTCGGTTGGGACAAACTCGCCGAACCCAACCTGACCGGTGGCACGGGATTGCCGGTGGGAACGTGCCGTGGAGGAAATGAGCCTGACTTCCTAAGCTTGATCTCGATCGAAGAGGATTATCAACTTGTCTACGAACTGGACTTGAGCAATCTGCAAAACAAGATCACTTACTCGATTAACCGAAGCGGCGATGTATCAAAATTCGACCGCATTGGTTACTTGCTTGAACTGGAATCAGAGACCGCCGGCACGCAGAAACTGTTCGTGTCCATGGATGCATTTACCGACGATGTAACCAAGATCGCCATTCCTCAATTTAGTGCTGATGCTTTTTTCCAGCAACCAGTAAATGGATTGGAATCCTACTCGACTGTTGCATCCTTGAATCGGAAGGGCATTAACGGGAACATCGAATTTTGGTCGGGGAATTACGCAACACAAAACACCGCCAACGTGCCCGGGGCCGCCAGTGAAATCTATGACTTCGGAGACAGTATCAGCGAACCATTGAACGGCTATGGATCAATGCAAGTTCACGACACAGTGGGAAAGCAAACACTCTTTGCCATTAATCATTGGGGAGCAGGTGACGGTGCAGACATTGGGATTGGCAATAGCAGTGGGGCCCATCGAGACTGGACATTCTCATCTAATGCCGGCTCCTACTCGGGCAAGACCCTGAAGGTCTATGTGCGTTCCCCCCAAAAAACCAAAACTGACTGACTGGCAAGTCAGTCACAAATCACAGTAAAAAAGAATGCTACAGCGGCATGTCATCGCCGGGATGGCAACCGAACCACTGACACGCTCTTCAACCTGCTTGGCCGCGAACACATGCAATTGGATAACGCGCCGCAACAGTTCTCTCAAGAACCCAGGTCGGCTCGCCATTAAGAACTGGCAAGCAGTTCTTCGATCCAGACTCAACGGTCTCAAAAAGACGTTCAACGTGTGTTTCATTCACGAACGAACGACTCACTTCCGGACGGCGGACATTCCGCCATCGATGCCAAGAATTTGGCCCGTCATCCAGCTACTTTGACGAGACAACAGAAATTCCGCAGCGGCAGCCATATCCTCGATGGTACCTATCCGTTCAAGCGGATACTTTGCAGCCATGGCAACACGTTTCTCATCGCGATCGAGAAATTTTTCTGCTAGCGGCGTGTCCGTCAAAGCTGGAGCAATCGCGTTGACTCTGATTTTGGGCGACAACTCGGCCGCCCAAGTGCGAACCAGCCCCTCAATGGCTCCCTTGGAGGCGGCTACCGACGTGTGCATTGGCAAGCCGGTCGCGACGGCAATCGTACTGAACATCACAACACTAGCGTCCGGCGAGCGTTTGAGCCCAGCCAAAGCCGCTTGAAGTGCGAGAACTGCACTAACCACATTAATTTCGTAGTCCGACCTCAGCAAATCAGCTTTCACTGCGCGTAGCGGCCCGAGGCTGATGGTGCCCGGGCAGTAGACAAATCCATCGATCGTATCGGGAAGCAAGCTCGAATCGATCACTTCCGAACCGAGATCGACCGTGTGATGCTGCACCCCATCCAAACCCGCTGTCTCTCCAGCAGTACGAGAAAAGGTGGTGACTGTTGCACCTGAATCAAGACACCGCTGCACGATCCCCGCACCAATACCGTGACTGCCGCCGACCACGACGACCTGTTTTGTCCCCATGTTATCCCTTTACCCGAACCACTCACAATGACCGCAGGAAAACAGCTCTCCTTGCAGTTCAATGTAGAAGCCTGACAATCCGCCTCTGACAACAGAAGGAGGGCTGAACCAACGAACGCGGGTTTTCTGCTCCCCCTTTCCAAACAGCATCCAGAGGCGTTGTTTTGCGAGTGTGCTGGAAAAACGTGCGTTGGGAACTGTACTGCTTCAACAAACGAACAGCTCTGCGCCCAATGACACAGCCCCGTCACAGGCCCAACTCGACCAGTTTCGGTTCAAGTGCCTGAGCCCAAAGCTCATAACCTTTTTTACTGAGATGCAACCGATCCGGCATAATATCAGGGCTGATGGTTCCATCCGGCTCGAGGAACTGGTCACCAATTTCCAAATAATGCACGCGATCATCATCAGCGAACCGACGAATCATCTGATTGATCGCAATGTTATTCAACCGTTTTGCGTCGAGGGCATCATCACCACGCGGAAAGATTCCATGCAACACGATTTTGGTTTCAGGCAAACGCTTCGCGAGGATTTCGAGTATGCGTTCAATACCAGCAGCAACCTCGGCAGGATCTTGATCAAAATGACCGGTGTTATTAGTTCCGATCATCACGACAGCAACTTTGGGTCGTATTTTGCCAAGGTTCCCATGCGTTAGACGCCAAATCACGTGTTCGGTACGATCGCCCCCGATTCCAAGATTGATTACCTTCCGATTTCCATAATGTTTTGCCCAGACCTCTTTCCCACGGCCCTCCCAACCTTGGGTGATCGAATCGCCAATGAAAGCCAAGTCCACATTCCCTTTCCTCGCATTCATGGTCAGAACTCTATCCCGCTCTCGCCAACGTTTCTCATCACCTCTGGTTGCTGGCAGAACAGCCGAATTGACTTCATAGAACTGACGCAAATCCCGATACCGTTTTTGCATTCCAGCAAGAACAGCAGCGTAACGGGGGTCCGCGTGCAGGCTAAGTAGTTCCTGCGGATCCTCTTTTAGGTCAAACAGATTCCACTCGCGTGTTCTCGGAAAAAACATCAATTTGTAGCGAGTTGTCCGAACACCATCATGAACTGGCACATTGTGTACGGCTGCGTTCTCATAGTACGCGTAATAGATCGCATCGCGCCAAGACGCAGAGGGCTGCCCCTGATCTTTTAGCATCGATACCATGCTACGGCCTTGCATCTCCTTCGGAATCTCCCCACCGGCAACATCCAGAAAGGTGGGACCGTAATCAATGTTTTGAATCATTGCTTTGGCATCGACCCCGGGTTCGATCACACCCGGCCATCGAATCAGAAAAGGCATTTTCAGCGATTCTTCAAACATCCACCGTTTGTCGTACCATCCATGCTCGCCCAAGTAGAAACCCTGATCCGAACTGTAGATGACAATGGTGTTGTCAGCTAAACCAGATTCATCAAGATAGTCCAACATTGCTCCCACCCCATCATCCACTGCCTGTATGCACCTCAGATAGTCTTTGATGTATCGCTGATACTTCCAGCGAATGACATCCTTGGGAGTCAATTTCCCCGCTTTCATATCCTTCAGAAACTTATCATTCTCAGGTTGATACGCCGCATCCCACTCTGCTTTTTGTACATCTGTCATCCGGCGGTACTCACCGTTGGCAAGCCCCGCACGAAACTGATCAGGGTATTGGCTATCTCCATGAAATTTCATGTCATGCCCCCAAAAGAAATGATCCTTCAGTGACATTTCATTTTCACGCAGTAAATCAGTGCGTCCCACATAGTCATCGAAGAGTGTCTCGGGCTCAGGAATATCGATTCCCTTGTAAAGTGAAAAGTGCCGAGCAGGAGGCGACCAATTACGATGAGGTGCCTTGTGCTGACACATCAACATGAAAGGTTTTTCAGGGTCACGCTTATCTTTCAACCAACCCAGTGCATTCTCCGTAATGATGTCAGTGCAATAGCCCTCGTACCGTTTCTTCTCCCCATCCATCTGAAGCAAATCCGGGTTGTAATAACTTCCCTGCCCGGGCAAAACCTCCCAATGATCGAAGCCTGTTGGGTTACTCGAAAGATGCCACTTGCCAATGAGCGCTGTCTGATACCCCGCGTCCTGCATCAACTTCGGAAAGGTCACTTGAGAACCATCAAACCGATTGCCATTACGCAGAAAACCGTTTTTGTGGCTATGCTTCCCGGTCAAGATGCAGGCACGGGAAGGTCCACAAATTGAGTTAGCGCAGAAGGAATTCTGAAAGATCGCACCCTCGCTCGCGATCCGGTCCAGATTGGGCGTCTCATTGATCTTCGAACCGTAGGCACCAATTGCCTGCGGAGCATGATCGTCGGAAAACACAAACAAAATGTTGGGCTGCTTTTCTGCCCCCCACAGCGGAACACCATAGGCCACGAGCAAACTCACACTTAAGGCCACAGCTATTAGCCGAACAGAAAGCACACGCAACATCAACACTCTCCACCTGATCACGAACCAACGAATCATTCGCACTCGGCAATTGATTCACAAAAAAGACAAATTCAATGAGCAGCTAAGCTTACTCTTTCGATGATTAACTTACTGATTACAAACTGGGTGCGAGCAAAGTTCTCAAGTGAAACTCAACACTTTCCGCCAAAGCATCCGGATTGTATCCCCCTTCCAGCAAACTGACGATTCGACCCTCCGCATGTACCTCAGCAATGTCCATCATGATACGCGTCAACGCTTCGAAGTCGTTACTTTCAAAACCGTTGGACCCAACTGGATCAGCGCGATGACTATCAAATCCGGCGCTGACCAGAATAAACTGCGGCTTGAAAGATGATGCGAGTTTTTCGGTTGCGAGTTTGAAACGCTCAATCTGTTTTGCTGCGGAAGTACCAAACTGGACCGGCAAGTTGACATTAAGCCCCCGACCATCCCCGGCACCTGTCTCATGCGCATCTCCACCTCCCGGATAAAACGGAAAGCGGTGCATGGACAGAAACGCAACTTGCGGGTCTTCCCAAAACGCTGCCTGTGTACCATTCCCATGATGCACATCCCAGTCAACGATCATGACGCGTTCAAGACCAAACTGCTTCACCAAATGGCGCGCGGCAACTGCGACATGATTAACGAGGCAGAACCCCATGGGCTTTTGCTTCAATGCATGATGCCCCGGAGGCCTAATTAAACAGAATGCATTCCCGGCCTCGCCCGCAAGCACGCGTTGTACCGCATCGCATGCAGCGCCTGATCCTGCCTTCGCAGCGTCCAAAGATTGCACACTGACGACAGTATCGGCTTCGATCTGCCCGCCACCACCGTCGATAAAACTCCGGATCTCATCGAGCGACTCACGCGTGTGCACTTGCAGCAATTGCTCGGTAGACGCAACGGACCAATCAGGTTTCGTCAGATCCGAAAAAAAATCGCTTGCTTCCAATCGCTCCATAACTCTCCGCAAACGATTCGCGTGCTCAGGGTGCTGCCCTGTGTCGTGTTCAAGGAAAATTGGGTCGTAATAAAAAAGAGTCATGGCAACCGTTGATAACTGGAGCCTTCACGAAACAACATTGCTGCCAGGCATAGTGAAGACAGGAATTCGGTGTAATTAGTACGCAGCAGGTCATTCACTAGGACATTCGATGTCGCGGAACGCGGCCCTGTGCAAAACACAGCCGTTTTCAAGCAAGGAATTCACCAGAGGGCCTCGGCTGTATCGGATCCTCT
Source organism: Rhodopirellula sp. (assembly GCA_002690925.1). Classification (GTDB taxonomy): domain Bacteria; phylum Planctomycetota; class Planctomycetia; order Pirellulales; family Pirellulaceae; genus Rubripirellula. The sequence goes on along the minus strand of NZGD01000127.1, from coordinate 9,358 downwards.
CGCTACAGTCGGGAGTCCTCCCCACTGACACCTTGCCAATCATATCGACACCGTGCCAGCGATATCGACAGCGGCCCAAACTCGATCGGAAAACGCAACTGCATCCGCAGCATCCACTGCCCAGTTTAGCGTGTCGATCACTGAGACGGTATTAGCGTGGATAAGTCGCAGCGGCGTTGTCTACTTTACGACCAAGCGAGTTAAACAGTCGTGTTGTACCTTTCCACATCGCAGTTTATCGTTCCATCATGGAATCTGAGCTGTCACAGCCTACACTAGGCCCGATGCAGTTGCTGTGCGATATCATCACTCGGCCCGCATTACGTGATGTTCATCCTGCACAGACATCATCGCGTCGCGATGCCCCCACACACCGATTAAAGAGTCGCCAACGCATGTCGAAACACGAAACTCCGAATACGCTTGCTTTCACGGATGGCAAATTGGTTTTGATTGACCAAACGCGACTTCCCCAAGAGTGTGTGACACTAACGTGCAGCACTGTTGACGAAACATATGATGCGATCCAGCGACTGGTTGTGCGAGGGGCGCCTGCCATTGGCGTTGCAGCGGCCTATGGTGTTTGCTTAGCAGCCGCGCCTTCCCAACCCACGAGACAGGATTACCTCAATGCTGCTGAACACCTTGCAACCAGTCGCCCAACAGCTGTTAATCTTTTCTGGGCACTCGACAGAATGAAATCCGTGATAGAGGCGACTCCCGACGATTCAACTTTGCATCAGAAGTTGATCCAAGAAGCAATCACGATTCATGATGAAGATCGTGAGATGTGCAAGAACATTGGTCGCAATGGCGCGTCGCTTCTGTGCAACAGCAAATGTGTCCTGACACATTGCAACGCCGGTGGATTAGCAACATCAATGTGGGGAACAGCATTAGCCCCTATCTATCATTGCCATCAGCAAGGCCAGACGATCGAAGTTTTTGCAGATGAGACGCGTCCTCTTCTGCAGGGTGGCAGATTGACAGCGTGGGAGTTGTCGCAGGCAGGTATCCCCGTAACGGTGCTGACCGATTCAATGGCTGGAAGCTTGTTGCGTTCTGGGAAAATTGATGCCGTCATTGTGGGGGCCGACCGCATCGCAGCAAACGGCGATGTTGCCAATAAAATCGGGACTTACCCACTCGCCGTTCTTGCTCGTTATCACTCAATACCCTTCTATGTGGCAGCACCGTCGAGCACGTTCGACCTAGCCCTTGCCGATGGCACAGGTATCCCTATCGAGGAACGAAGTCGTGATGAAGTTGCAGCACCACATGGAATTTGCCTCGTTCCCCCCGCGGCAAACGTGATGAACCCTGCTTTCGATGTCACGCCCGCTGAATTGATCGATTGCATCATCACTGAACAGGGCTTGATTCCCAACCCAGATCGCAGCGCTGTCATCGCTCACCTAAGCTGATTGCTCCCAGAAGACCTTCATTTGGCATCTGAACTGCTGTTCCAGAAGCCTCGGCAGAAATGAGCATGCCAATGCCCTCTAAAGACATGCCCTCTAAAGACATGCCCTCTAAAGACATGCCGAACTTGTGCGTGGCGTGAGTGCATCTTCAATACTGGCAAAAGGCGACAATTCTCGCATGCCGTGGCCGGAACGAATTAGCTACTGCCAAAAAACATCACCCCTTGCGACCAACCTTGTCACTGCCCGTTGCGATAGTGGCAGTAGTCAAGGGGCGAGATACTGGTCTCACAACGAGACGCAAATCTCACTTTGCGATTCCGGAGCTGCAAGGAGCGGCATCGGTGAGGTTGGGGAAACAGGGTTTCGATTTTTATTGCATGCAACTGAAACGCTAAAACAGTTTTTTTTCTGCTTTTGACTCAAGCTTGCAAAAACACCCATGTTTCCCTTTCAAAACGGGCTGTGCTGGCACGCAATTTGTAGCGTCTAGGACTTCGAAAAAGACAACTCCATTACAGGGAAGCAGACATGTTGGTGTTAAGTCGTAAAGAAGGTGAGCAACTGGTCATCGGCGACAATGTTGTATTGACGATCAATCGCATCTCAGGAAACCGGGTCGCAATCGGGATTGAAGCACCGCGAGAGGTACGTGTCGTCCGCGGTGAGCTCGAGCGTCACGAAGTCGCTGCGGGGGGGTTGGCTCCAGTCGCCATGACTCTCGAAGAGACTAACATCGCGATCGCGAGCAAGCCTCACGAATGAGGTCGTCGCGCCGCTTGTGGTCTTGGGCCATCGCCCCGTTGGTTGGGCGGTCATACAAGAATCATGGATCGATGGTTTATCGGCTTCCAATCGTTCAGCCTTCCTTAGCTGCTTGTAACAGCGAAAAGGGCTGTGTGAATTCGCTGATCGTCAAGTTCCCGTTAAAGCACCGATCGACATCCGAACCCGGCTCGCGGGGCCGTCCGTGAAAGTCGGAAGTGAACCGCAGTGATTTGCCTTCCAGCAGCGACTGACGGATCATCGGTTTCGCATCGACACCACAACGCACGGTTGGTGGCGCATTGGTTTCAGGAAGGATCGCCGGCAGGTTTACATTCCACAGCATGTTTGTTGCATCATCCTCGCTGCAAGCTTTGCGCACTTTTACCTTCTCACGGAAGTCTTGCAGAATGTCCGCTACCCAAACAGGAACATGATCCCAGGTTCTGGGAATTTCGGGATGACGGTAGTGCGAAATCGCCATGGCAGGTATCCCGTGCATGGCAGCTTCCCGTGCCGCGGCAAATGTACCACTGACGAGCAAATCGACTCCAAGGTTAGCACCCGCGTTGACACCTGAAAGGACGAAATCAAAATTTTGCTGTAGGGTTCCGAAGGCTGCCCTGACACAGTCCACGGGTGTTCCATCGACTGCTAGCCAACCGGGGCGAACTTGCTCGATTTCCAAAGGCCTGTTGGTGGTAACACTGTGTCCGCACTCACTGCGACCGCGATCGGGTGCTACTACCATGATTTCGACATCACCACGAAAACAATGCTGAACACTTTTGTGCAAGGCCAGCAAGCCATCAGCTTCGATACCGTCATCGTTTGTGAGTAATACTCGCATTCGTTGATTAACCAAGTCGGGTCAGAGTTAGAGTTTTAAATCCGGAACAAGTCTGTTTCCGGTATCGCTAGCAGGATGGGGATCAGTCAACCCTAGCGTGTGATCGTGACTTCATAATTCATCACCCGCTTGTTGCTCTGCTCAACAGCGCGAACGCGAAAACGCTTCCCGATCATCTCAATGCCCTCACTAAAGTTGATCCCTCGTCGCACTTCTTTACCAGCGGGGACGGCAAGCTGTTTCTGAGCAAACGACCCTACCGGAGGAAAGAAGAAACAGTTGTAGAACCGTGGTGTTGTCGTCTTGTTGCTGATCACCAGTTCTGCTCGCAAACGTCCATCCGGCAAGAGACGGGTTTCGATTTTCATGTCGATCCCAGCTGGTCCAACGAGCACCTTGCGGTACACGGATACTGTTTCCGGAGGATCCGTTTCCAGAGCGAACTGTATCCCTACCTCGTATTCACCAATATCAGCGGTATTACTGAGTACAACTTGAAAGTCGACATCAGCTTCCTGCCCGCCCAGAAGGCTCCACGCCTTCTTGGGTGGTGTGATCCGCCAGGATGGCGGTGAAATGATTCGAACTTGCCCAACCAAGCTTTTTTGCATTGGGTTGGTGAATGTAACATTCATCATTTCCTTATGTCCTAGTGGACTATCCAGACGATCATTGCCAAGCTCGACCGACATCCGAAACGCAAGCATCCCCGGATCACAACCGATCAGAAAGACGGGCTCAGGTCCAATCGGGACTCGCTGAACCCATCGCCCTCCGACTTCCACTGTCTGCAGAGGAGTGACTCTCCCCCAAACATCAACCATCCGTGCTCCATCACCAAAGTACGCCAACTCTTGGGTCACTTCATCAGCCCACATCAGCACGACAGCCCGCTTGGCATTGGTATACACCTGATTTTTGGCTTGGGAACGCAGTTGCATGGATCCAACGGCTCTCAAATTCCCTAATAGTAACGAGGTGGTGCGCCAAGGAAGGAGCATTTCCCCGGGACAATTATCCGGGCTCAGCAGTCCGAATTGCGGATCATGGGGCCTCGTCACAAAAGCAGCCTGCACTCGATGTTTGCGAGCAGTGGCCATTCTGAGTACCAGGTCACGTACACGAGTTTGCCGATCATAGATTTTGGCATCGAGCGGATCGATCAGTAACCATGTCCTCGGTCCGGCAAGTCCGGCAACAACCTGCTCGCTGTCGCTTTCCTCGAGAAACGCATCGAGCTCCCTTGCGGACAAGGGTGGTGAACTACTTCGACATGTTGCACTCCAACTTGCCGAAGCAGAAGGTGCTGAAGGTTCAAGCCACGGCCACGAAAGCGCGATATCGATTTTTTTTCCATTGCTTTCCTCCAGTCCACCCACAATCTCTTGGATCTGCCTTGGCAATCGAGGCGATCCCAGAAAACTGAAGTCCCGCTCGCCACCCAACTGCCAAGCTGTAATTTTCTGGGCAAACTGTCCTATGGTTGGTGACAGCAAAGCTTGCCACGTCTCGCGATCACGAAACACTTCAGCAGCCATAATTTCCCCTGACTCTGAAAATTTTCCGAGGTGCACCGAGGGTGGCTGGTTGATCATACCCACCGTCTGGATTCGAGCATCCTGCAATTTACCGAATAGAACTTGCAGTTCATCGCGGGCAACCTTGTCTGGCTCCCAACAGGGGTATTTGACCCAAGATACCCCCAGACGAGACAACCAGCGTGCAAAGTCTGCGGCTCCGATCTGTTCTTGCTGACCTTCCAAATTCCAGCCAAAAAGTCCCCGTCCGTGCTCACCCAAATCCTGTACGACAGCCAAGCTCGTTTGAGCATTGAGCTGTAAATTCTTTCCGCCCACCAAACCCACATCTATCCGATAATAACCAGCCTGCAAATCTGGGATTTCCCAATCCACTTCGTTACGCCTGCGTTGCAAAGCACTGTGCCCACCTAACTTCACCGACTCGCGTTCAATAGGCTTGATCACGCTGGAAATCAAACTGCGGTTGATGTCGTACAAGGCGAAGTGAACCTGGTCGATCTCCGCTGGCAAATAGCCTGCAATGCTTGCGCTTGCCCGGACGGTGTCGCCGATGTTGTAAATTCCTTGCGGCTGATCTGTCGTGATTTCCAGCTGTGGTTTTTCTTCAATACGAATATCGTCAAATCCAACACTGCCTTGAATGTCTTCCAATCCGTCATCACCGCCTGCAACAATGAGACGTGTAACCAGATGCGTCGTCCCACTCGGAGGCCTCACCAAAGGCAGACGGAAGGTCGTCCACGCTGTCTCCCCAACAACCTTCGGCGTACTGTGAACCGCTAACTCTTCAAGCACTGCACGTTGCTTGCTGCCCTGACTTTTCCGAGCGACAAGGCGACCAAAGACAAACTCAACCCTCGCTGAATCGTAAACCAGGTCCGTCCGAATACGACAGCCAAAACGATATTGGTGTGAGGCGTTAGCACCAAGAAAGGGCGAGGAAACCAAAGCTCCGCTACCATTCAAATCAACACGTAGATACCGATCAAATAAAACATCAGCAGGAGAGGGTGGTAACGCGGCGGGGTTCTTTTGAACCTCACTTGTCAAAATGAACCAGCCGATGGCCAAATGGTGATTGAGCAAATTGAGATGGGGATTCCAAGCAGACTGATCTTTCAACCACTGAGAACTGTAAATCAACTGGCCATCAAACCAGCGGACAAATTTCTCCAAGTCGGCTGAACCACGATTGTCACGCTCCATGCCAATTTTGACGTAGGTCTTGTAGTCAACACCACGCTCACGCTTCCATCCGATAGGTATTTGACGAATCTGTCCCATTTCAGGACCAAACTCGTAAATCACGTTGAGAAGCTTTTCCTGAGGTCGCGTCTTGACTGCGGAGGCTGCACGATCCACCCTCCCATCAGTGACACCATCAGCCGGAGAATTCCTAACGGCAAGCTTGGGAACAGTCGAAACTGGCGATATTTGCTGACCCCAGCAACTGCCGTTGACCACGCACATCACTACCGCGACCGCGATCAAGCCACGGCCTCTTGATTGGCAGGTGGTTGCGATCCGGTTGAAGACACGTAAGATGCCAGCAAAAATAAGACCGGTCATGAATGACGTATGGGGGAAGACTTGGCTGAACTGAATGTAGCTGTCCGACTTGACGCAATGAGAATGCCACTGCGCAAAGCGATCGAAACGGCCTCCCAACTGGGTGCTTCGGCGGTGGAAATCGATGCGCGCAACCAGATCCACCCAAGTCAATTATCGGACACTGGCCTTCGCCAGTTGCGGAAAATACTGGATGACCGCAATCTCAAGGTCTCCGCTCTACGCTTTCAAACACGCCGTGGCTATGAACATGCCCAGAATTTAGAACGTCGGATTGAGGCCACTAAGGCTGCGATGCAACTTGCCTACCGACTGGGAGCACCAGTTGTGATTAATTCTGTCGGCGTCGTCCCCGGCGACGAAGAAAGCTCGCAATGGGCGTCACTGAGGTCGGTATTGGGTGATCTGGGACGATATGGAACTCGAGTCGGGGCGTTTCTGGCCGCGGAAACTGGGGCAGAGCCGGGACCTAAGCTAGCAAAGCTTCTGGAAGGTGCAGACGATGCCTTCATAGCAGTTGCATTCAATCCAGGCCAGCTGATCATCAACCGACATGATGTTCAAGAGACGCTGCTCGCCCTGAAAAATCGAATCCAGATCGTTTGTGCTGTTGATGGTGTTATCGATCTGGCAGCTGGCCGCGGCATTGCGGTGCCGCTCGGACAAGGCGTGGCCGATTTCCCTGAGTTGATCGGAATGCTGGAAGATGTCCAATACCGTGGACGCTATGTGGTCGGCAGAGCTGACTCGCCGTTTCAGGAGCTAGCTGACGGCATTTCATACCTGCAGCAACTTTAAGAGATGCAAACCAAGTAGCCAAGACAGCAACCGGCAGCCCCAGCACTCAAGTCAGCCGGATCGAGCAGGGGAAAACCTGCTGCAACTTCCTGAATTACTCTAAATCCCAGCTCAACTTCATACCTTTGACATGAAGCAATACTTTCAATCTTCGGTGCAGTAGCTGACGCCCTTAGCCCACCAGTTTCAAGCTCGCCAGTTTCAAGCTCATCGGTTTCAAGCTCATCGGTTTCAAGCTCACCAGCGAGGGCCCCAAACTCAATGAAGCACTCATCTGCTGAATGCTCTCATCAGGTTGCTGCCTGGCTGATCTCGGCGGATCGACCGATTAAAGCGAAGGCACGGACATGGTCCCTCTGTCCAAGGGCTCCCGTGTCGACCGGGTCGAGACATCCGCCTCCTCCTGCTTGCCCTTAAACGAGCCTGCGCTGCATCAATGCAGTCGGCAGATTGTTGCTTGAGCCCCCATTGTGACCGGGGGATGGGGCTGAACATCGCAGCCGCCGCTTTCATCGTCTCCTGATCCCTCACGAGATGCGTTTGTCGCGAGGACTGGACTGGACTGGACTGGACTGAGGAAATACGAATGCCGCGGAGCATTCTCGCAGAGAGTACGGGCAATACACCTATTGGGTGCATTCATCGGAACATCTCTGCGCGTTCGCGAATCCAGAAACTCGAGTGTTAGTAACTCAATCGCCGATGCATCGTCACCCTACTTGCTCAGGCAGTCTTTTGCGTAGCAGCAGAATGTGTTTCGCATGATCGGCGTCGCTCAAAACGCAGTCGTTTTTACGCCTAAGCTGATCGTTAACTGCAGGAACTTCTCAACAAAAGCAGCGGAAATCCTCTGCACCACTGCAATAGGCTTCCCTCAACACCTGGGTGCGATTAGCAAAAACAAGGATAAACCGCAGGAAACCTGAGAGCTTCCAGACGAATTCAGTTTTTCAAACGCGAGGATTTCGGAACCAAGCCGGTGGCAGTCTGACGGAAACTTGCCAAAAAGGTGTCCGATGCCAAATGCCCCATACAGCAATACCATGCTAGCTATTGGTGTCATTACTACTGAGTTGGGCCAAGACCTGCAAAACACCATTCAAATGAGCCAAACGGGGTCCAAAACGATCCACAAACTCATTCATCATGAACTCGCCCTCGATGAGATGTTCCTCGCTGTCTGCGATTTCTTCCGTCAATGTGTCGAGAAATTGCGTTTGAACTCGACTCAGGGTCTCAGCAGCCTGTCGACAGGATCGAGCGAGCTCGGGGTTGGCGTTTTTCCACTGCTGCAGTTCGGTTGCCCGCTGTTTATTAGCTGCAACTTGCTGATGGACGAGGTCTTCGAGTAGGCGGTTCTGTTGTTTTTGGCCAGCGACCAATTCAATCAATAAATCCAAAGCTGTGTGTTCTTCATCGCCCTGCTGCCCCTGCGAGGCTTCTGATTCACCGTCAGCCGTAACGTCGATCCGGAACATGGGAGAAATGGGCTCGTGCTCGTATGACATCTGTAAGATTCCTGCTGCGATAAATGCATGTCGACGGATAAGCCCCAAGTATAACCAAGGATTTTTTCAATGTCGATGAAACCGAAACTGGTTGGAGATTTTGTTGAACACGGAAAAAAAACTTTGAGATAATCGCTATTTTCACACTTGCTTTCCGGGACCGAAGAATTCCCGTTTCAACCGCTAAAGTCCGAATATATTACGGGCCGAAACCTACTCTAGGTGGCGGTACAACAGACAGGCTCAATGTTTCCCGTGTTTCACAGTCCTAACACGCGCGGTGTCGCCATCGGAGCGGAACTGCAGTGACTGCCGCCGCGAATCAGACGAATACACGCTGCAGGCAGTTGCGGTAGTCCGAACCTCCCACACACCCCAAGTTATACACGCGGATGCCAGACACGGATTCACCAACAATTGCCTACTACACGGTCGTAGAAGACGAGCGAACGGGCTGGACAGGCGGATTGCTTCTTCTCAATGGTGGAGGCAGGCCTCTGGAATTTCAGTGCACCTTGCCGGTGCGTCCCACACGGGCCCACGAGATCCTATTTGGTCTCACCCTTCGCGATCATCTGATTGGGGAAGTGATCGGACCGCTCCTTCTGCATAAATGCCGAACCCCGATTGCTCTGCTGTGCTGCGACCAACCGGAGGCACTCAGGATCGAAACGCGAACCAAGTGCCCCGTAGCGCTCGTCGAAGAGGCCGCTTTGTCGGACGAAGGTCCCATGGATGACGAATCACTACTGGGTTCCACTCGCGTGGACTTGGCGGGATCCACGCTGAGAGTTGCGGTTGAGCAAGCCGAGCAAGTTCAACAATTGGCCGCCGGCTTGATCGATTTACCCGACGCTACTGAACCGTTCGAACGGATTCGAGAAGCGATCAAGGAAGCACAGT
>NZGD01000126.1 GCA_002690925.1 Rhodopirellula sp. | reverse complement strand
TTATAACACAAGCGACTTCCGAAAAGGACTCAAGGTAGAAATTGATGGTGAACCCTACCTGATGACCGAGATGCAATTTGTAAAGCCAGGCAAGGGAAATGCCTTTTACAAGTGCAAAATGAAGAATTTGGTACGCGGCACCTCCTTGGATCGAACCTACAAAGGTGGCGATTCACTCCAATCTGCCGATGTTGAGACGACCGATGTGTCGTTTCTGTATCGGCAGGGTGAGGACTATGTGTTCATGCACCAGGAGAATTTTGAGCAATATGAAGTCAGTAAAGCCGTTGCCGGAGAGATCTGGAAATACCTCAAGGATGGCATGGTTTGCACCATGACACTGTACAACGGCAATGCGATCATTGTTGAGGCGCCCAACCAGGTTGAACTGGAAGTGGTCGACTGTGCACCCGGTGCCAAGGGTGATACGGCCACCAATGTCACCAAGCCAGCCAAGGTTGAAACCGAAGCAGAATTTATCGTCCCAGGCTTCATCAAGGTCGGTAATGTGATCAAAGTCGACACTCGAACCGGTGAATACGTCGAGCGGGTAAGCAACTGACTTGCCGTGCCTGAGGTCGAGTACGTGCATGAATGGCTGCTTTTCGGCAGTGGTTCATGCGTGGCAATCTCGCAGAATATGGATTTCCGGAATTCACCATCGTGGTCTGGCTACGATGCCTCCGCGGAATAAAATCATGGGAGCTGTCGAGAATTCGCATGGTTGCGGCCCGAATCTCTCGACCCCAACCTTGCTGCCTTCGGTGCCACGATGGTCAATACACTTCTCCTCCCCGAATTGCGTGAGATGCTGGCTGATGAAAATCAGGCTGAGTTGGAGGAGTTCTGTGTAGCGTTAAATCCGGGACGCACCGCTGAGTTCATGGAGGGGCTCTCAGATTTGGAAGTCTGGTCAGTGCTTCAGTTCGCTGAACCCGATCGAAGAGCCGAAATCTTCGGTTATTTTCCCGAAGAGCGGCAAGTTGCCATGCTGGAAGTTCAGCAGCCTGATCAGGTCGCTGAGCTGGTAGAGGAAATTCCGGCAGATGATCGTGTCGACCTGATTCAGGAATTACCTGATGATCGCGTTGATCAGATCATGCCGCTGCTGCCCTTGGAGGACCGACGAGACATTCAGCGGTTGCAGTCCTACCCGGAAGGCACTGCAGGGGCCTTGATGACCACCGAAGTGGCAATGCTCAGCGAAAACCTCACCGCTCGCGAGGCCCTAGAGGAACTTGGTCGACAGGCCAGTGAGCTGGAAACAATCTACTATCTTTACGTTGTTGATGAAAATCGCCTGCTCCGCGGGATCGTCTCTACCCGTCAGCTCGTTTCTTCGCTGGTCCGACCCACGCGGAAGCTCGGCGAGATGATGGAATCCGACCTTGTCGTTGCCATCGCAAGCGACGATCAGGAAACGGTCGCTCAGTCAGTCGAAAAATACAACCTGCTAGCGATCCCCGTCGTCGACAGTGGACGTCAGTTATTAGGAATCATTACTCACGATGATGTCATCGATGTCGTTCGAGAAGAATTGGCCGAGGATGCACAGCGAATCGCTGCGGTTGCACCATTGGAAGATGAGTATCTGAGAATCGGTTTGTGGACCCTGTCCTGGAAGCGGGGGATCTGGCTGACCATCCTGTTTTTTGCAGCTCTGCTTACCGCCTTTGCCTTGCGGCACTATGAGCTTGAATTGGAAAAGTTCACGTGGCTCGTCTGGTTTATACCTCTGATCATCAGTGCCGGTGGAAACTCAGGCAGCCAGTCAGCAACCCTCGTCATCACGGCGATGACCAGTGGCGAAGTCGAGTTCCGTGACTGGCCACGAGTCATGTACCGCGAAGTGCTCGTCTCATTGGCTCTAGGTGGGTTCCTGTCGCTGATCGGTTGGCTCGTTGCGATATTCATAGCACCCAACCTGCAGGATGCCCTCGTGATTCCTCTGACCCTGTTGTCAGTCATCGTGTGTGGTTGTCTATGCGGTGGAGCCTTGCCCATTCTGTTCAAGCGATTGGGGCTTGATCCCGCCATGATGAGCAATCCCTTCGTTGCCGGCATCGTTGATATTCTAGGAATTGTGATTTACATCAACATAGCCCGATTTGTGCTCGGTTAAGTAAGGCTTGGGGGTAGCCCAAAAATCCTCGCTTCTACATACCGGGTTCCCTGAAATCCCCGGTTCGCTGAAGTCACGGGTTCGCTGAAGTCACGGGTTCGCTGAAGTCACGGGTCGTTCCTCCATTTTGCTTTCAGGACTCGTTCAGCGTTTGATGCGGTGAGATGGCAGCGCGAAGCAGCAGTAAGGAGTGATCTCTTCGTATTACCCAGATATTGGCAAGCGGATGCTCAGGCATAAAAAAAGGCGACCAACAAAGTTGGCCGCCTTTCTGTAAGATTCATCCTGTCGGATCAGGATCAATACATGTCGTGATCGCCACCGGTACCTTTGGAACCACCCTCTTTGGGCTTTTCAGCGACCAAAGCATCGCTGGTCAGCAACAAGGTTGCAACGCTAGCTGCGTTTCCAAGTGCTGTGCGAGTCACTTTTGTCGGGTCGATAACGCCAGATTTGACAAGGTCTTCGTAGTTGTCAGTCAAAGCGTTGTAGCCACCGTTGCCCTTCATACCAAGAACTTTCTCGCACACGATGCCACCGTCCTGACCAGCATTCTCAGCGATCATTGTGAGTGGAGCACGGCAAGAGCGAAGCACGATGTTGTAGCCAACCAGTTGATCTTGAGTGAGTTCCTCAGAAGGCTTGACAGTGCCTGAAGCACGCAGCAGAGCGACGCCGCCACCGGGAAGAATTCCCTCTTCGACAGCAGCACGTGTTGCGTGGAGGGCATCCTCAACACGGGCCTTCTTCTCTTTCATCTCGCTCTCGGTTGCAGCACCGACATTCACCTTTGCTACACCACCAGCAAGTTTCGCAAGTCGCTCTTCCAGCTTTTCACGATCGTAGTCGCTGCTGCTGTTCTCGATTTCGCGGCGGATCTGGTCGATCCGAGCTTTGATGTCGCTGGTTTTCCCGCCACCTTCAATGATGGTGGTGTTGTCCTTGTCGATGATGATCTTCTTGGCACGACCGAGTTGTGGAAGGTCGACGCTCTCAAGCTTGACACCCAGTGCCTCAAAGATTGCGTTGCCACCGGTGAGGATCGCGATGTCCTCCATCATGGCTTTGCGACGATCGCCGTAGCCAGGAGCCTTGACTGCACAAACAGTGAAGGTGCCGCGAAGTCGGTTGATGACGAGAGTCGCCAGTGCTTCACCATCAACGTCTTCGGCGATGATCAACAGAGGCTTGCCCTGTTGCACAACTTTCTCAAGCAGTGGCACCATGTCCTTGATGTTGCTGATCTTTTTCTCAAATACCAAGATGTAAGCGTCTTCGAGAACCGCCTCCATCGAGCTCGAGTCCGTCACGAAGTACGGAGACAGGTAGCCGCGGTCGAACTGCATTCCTTCGACCCATTCCTGCTCAGTCTGAAGACTTTTGCCTTCATCGACGGTGATCACACCATCTTTTCCAACTTTGCTCATCGCGTCTGCAAGCAAGTCCCCGATCTCACGATCGTTGTTGCTGGCGATGGTTGCGACGTTTGCCATCGCTTCCTGGTCTTTCACCTTCGTCGCCATTTTGTGCAACTTTTCAGTGAGGTCCGAGACTGCCGTCTCAATACCACTCTTCATCTGAATCGGATTCACACCTGCAACAACGGCTTTCAGGCCTTCGTTGAAGATTGCCTCCGCCATGACCGTTGCCGTGGTGGTTCCGTCACCAGCAACATCGCTGGTCTTGCTGGCGACTTCGCGAACCATGCGAGCGCCCATATTCTCGTAAACATCTTCGAGATCAATTTCTTTGGCTACGGTCACGCCGTCCTTTGTGACGGTGGGGCTGCCGAAGCTCTTCTGAAGAATCACGTTGCGGCCCTTAGGACCGAGAGTGACTTTCACTGTGCGGGCAAGCTTGGAAACGCCGCGGCGAATCGCCTCGCGTGCTTCTTGTTCGAATGCAATAATCTTTGGCATGATTTTTCTTAAATTATGTTGTGAATGTCAGTGGGACAAAAATTGCTGTGCGGTCGCTGGGGTCTAACCAATGACTGCAAGCACGTCGTCTTCACGCATAAGCAAGTACTCGACATCGTCGATCTCTACCTGCTCTCCTGCGTAACTGCTGAACAAAACGACATCGCCGTTGCTCAACTGGCTCTCCGCACGCGAGCCGTCATCAAGCAGACGACCGCTACCCACGGCAACAACCGTGCCCCGTGCTGGCTTCTCGCGAGCCGAATCAGGAAGAACAATTCCGCCTGCGGTTGTCTCTTCACTCTCGACTCTTTTAACGACGATTCGCTCGCCCATGGGTTGAAGACGAATTTTGGACTGTTTTTTGGTGGCGGTTGCCATCGGTGGAGTACCTCTCTCTACGAGCGGGAATTGTAGGTCTGTCAGTCTTATTGAAATATCGAGTCTGCACCGTCGAAGTCGCTCCCCGACGCCAATTTGGCATCTGCCGGGTCGAACTAGACGTTCAGCGCACGATTGGCAGTCATCTGCAATGTTGGTCTCTCTGTAGCAACCCCCGTGCCATTGATTGAAAATGTTTCGCAAGTCATTGCTATCATTGGGTTTGGTGGGAAATGGTGCCCCGGCTTCGGTCAGCGGTTTTCCAAATTGGCAGGCCGTGGCCGCGTCAGTTTTGCGGGCGTGAGTCTGAAGGAAGGCTGTTGTGATGCCGCTGCTGCTCCCTCGTTTTCCCTTTAAACCCCCGTTTTCGAGCTGCTCGGCACCTATGGCCGAGGGACTGCGGGCACTGCGAGTCGGGCTGAAGTCAGTTTTTCAGGGTACTGCCAAGTGTGGCCCTCCATTCAGCGGCCCTCCATTCAGCATGGGATACCACTAGTTTCTAATGCAGGGGCTGTTGATGCAGGAAATCGTGTAGCAACGGCGGAAACGAGGGAAGGCTGCTAAGTGCCTGCAACTTGTCACCAGGAGCGTTTTGCAGACTCATTTGTGCGTGATTTAGCTGAGTTTGCATTGCATAAATTGAACGGGCAGTGCCGCCCGCGAGGGTGAGGTCTTCCCCCACCTCCGGATTGCGGCTTTTCACGCAGAAGTTGGTGTGAATCGTGTCACTCAGGCTGTTTGTGTCGCAATTCAGGGCAGTCCGGTCCTGCTTTTCACAGGGCTTCAGAAGTCACAGGGCTGCATCAAAGAAATTCTCTCGGCCGCAACGAGACAGCAGCGTCCATTCGGCGCCAATTGCATGGAAAACAGTTCCTCGAGCAGCAAAATCAGCTTTTTGCGGCTTCAACTACGGCCTCTGCAGTGATGTTGAAGTGCTTGTAGACTTCGCCGTAGGGGCCACTGGCGCCGTAACCGTGCATGCCGACAAACCTTCCGTCGAGTCCCAGCCAGCGGTCCCAAGACATTCGCAAGCCAGCCTCAACAGCGACTCGATTGGTGACTTCGTTGGGTAGTACCTGTTGCTGGTACTCAATTGGCTGATCAGCAAAGAGATCCAGACATGGCATGCTTACCACACGCACTTTCATGCCATCGGCAGTCAAAGCCTTGGCCGCTTCGACGCACAATCCCAGTTCGCTGCCGCTACCCATCAGAATCGCGTCAGGTTTGCCTTCACAGTCCGAAAGGATGTAGCCCCCTTTGCTGGACAGGCTTGCAGGAGCGTACACGTCCCGGTCGAGGGTTGCCATATTTTGCCGTGAAAGGACAAAGGCACTTGGGTGAGTTGTCATTGTCATCGCTGTTCGATAGCACTCAGCCACCTCGTTCGCGTCGCCTGGACGGAATACATATAGCCCGGGGATCGCCCGGCAGGCCGACAGATGCTCGACAGGTTGGTGAGTCGGGCCATCTTCACCTACTCCAATGGAGTCGTGCGTGAGAATGTAGGTCACCGGTTGGTGCATGATGCTTGCCAGTCGCATGCCGGCACGCATGTAGTCGGTGAAAACAAAGAATGTTGCTGCATAGGATTTCAGGCCTGATAGCGACATGCCGTTGACGATACCCGCCATCGCATGCTCGCGAATACCGAAGTGCAGGTTGCGTCCTCCGTACTGTCCCGGCAGGAAATCACCAGCGCCCTCGAATGTCAAGTTGGACTTGTTGCTGGGGGCCAGGTCGGCTGATCCACCGACCATAAAGGGGATATTTGCGGCGATTGCGTTGAGTACTTTGCCGCTGCTATTTCGTGTGGCGTCGCCTTTCTCGCTGGCTTCAAACGAAGGGATGTCGGCGTCCCAGCCCTCTGGCAAATCGCCATCGAACATCGCCTGCAGTTCTTTCGCCGCGTTTGGATTCGCGGTTTGGTAGGCCGCCCAAATCTCCGCCCACCCGGCATAGCCCTCTGCACCGCGCTGACCAACGTTGGCATCAAAATGTTCTCGCACGCCATCGGGTACGTAGAACTTTTCGTTAGCTGGAAGACCGTAATTTTCTTTTGCCAGAGCAATTTCGTCCCAACCCAGCGGGGCACCATGGGCGCCGTGGGTGTCCTGTTTGTTGGGTGCTCCGTACCCGATGATGCTTTTCACGATGATCAGGGTTGGCTTGTCACTGCATGCCTTGAAGTTTTCGATTCCCGCTTGCAATGCGGCAAGATCATTGGCGTCGTCTACTTTGACAACGTTCCATCCGAGGCCTTCGAAGCGTTCGCCCACATTTTCACTGAACGCTAGGTCAGTGTCGCCCTCGATCGTAATGTGGTTGTCATCGTACAGCCAACAAAGGTTGTCGAGCTTCAGGTGTCCCGCCAAAGACGCGGCCTCACACGCAACCCCTTCCATTAAATCGCCGTCGCTGCAGACTGCGTAAACGTCATAGTCAAACAGTTTGTGTTCGTCAGTGTTGTAGTTGTCGGCAAGCCATTTCTGTGCCATCGACATCCCGACAGCGTTGCTGACACCGGCTCCCAGTGGGCCAGTGGTGGTTTCGATTCCGGCAGCTTCCCCAAACTCGGGGTGGCCCGCACAGGGGCTGCCGATTTGGCGGAAAGTCTCAATGTCTTGAAGCTTGATGGACAGCTCGTCAGTGGTTTGGCCAGATTCGTCGGTAGCCTTGACCCCACTCAAGTGCAGCACGCTGTAAAGCAGCATCGATGCATGACCACAAGAAAGAATGAAACGATCTCGATTGGGCCAGTTTGGTTGGGCGGGATCGAATTTCATCGCGTGGTTGAAAAGCTGGTAGGCAACCGGGGCCAAAGCCATGGGGGTTCCCGGGTGTCCGCTGTTGGCAGTCTGCACCGCATCCATGCTGAGGGTGCGGATTGTGTCGACTGCTAGTTTTTCAATGTCGGTCGATGCTACGCTCATCAGCGTGTTCACTCGCGTCGTGAGAGGCAGTAATTGGTTTGATTTATCGAGAAATCGTACTGTGAATGAACCATGATCGGAAGGGGCAAGGAGGCGTATGCTTCTCTGCCGGCATGTACGCCCAACTCAAGGCCACGCCATGGTTGTCACGACAGCTGGCCGGCGCCGGTGGCTACTGTTGTCAGCCCTTGAGGTCCCATTCGGGCATTTTTTCTAGCGTTTTTTGCTCCGTGAGATCAAATTTCAAGGGGGTGAGGGTGACATTGCCGCGGCGTAGTTCGGTCACGTCGGCCTGCTCTGCTGGTGGCTGAGTTGGTTCCGACCAGAGTGCCCAGTAGTAATCTCGACCCGCGGGATCTTTCCGTTTCTCGTAACTGTGTCCGTACTGCGCAAGGCCCATCGGCACGATCCGTAATTCCTTGGGAGCCTCGGTAGCGGCCGTCGGTATGTTCAGGTTGAACAGGCCGCCTTGGGCATCAGGCTGTTTGGAAATGCCACCGATTACATTTCTGGCGATTACGGCAGCCGCCTGGAAATCCGAGTCTTCCGAATACTCAAGGGATACGGCAATGCTTGTGACGCCGAAGAACGCCCCCTCGATGGCAGCCGCGACGGTGCCGCTGTAAAGAACATTTATTCCGGCATTCAAGCCATTGTTGATACCACTGACCACCAAGTCGACAGGGTTGTCTTTGAGCAATTCGCCAATCGAAAGTTTGACGCAATCAGCTGGTGAGCCATCCACTGCCCAAGCCCAGTGGCGACCGTCGCGGTGTATGGACTTGCAGGTCAAAGGGGACAGGAAAGTGATAGTGTGTCCAACCCCGCTCTGCTCAGTGGCAGGAGCTACCACAATGACCTCGCCCAGATGCCGTAGTTGTTGTTCTAACGCTGCCAATCCAGGGGCGAATACACCGTCATCGTTTGTCAGTAGGATTCGCATTTCATGTCTCTCTGCTTGTTGAAATCATTGCGTAATGGCCGGTTTCGAGTTCCTTGCGGGCCCGCACTGGACTGGCACCGGGTATCTTCCGCTGGGAGTTGCCCGTCTCATGGGTTCACAATTGAGGGATCCGATCCAGTATTCTCGCGACGAACGACCAGGGTATTGTGGCAGGTTGGGAACTCGTGAAGAGTATCTGGCGGGCATATTATGCTGCCAGTTCTCTAACGATTTCCTGCTATTTTTCTCCTGCCATTTTACAGTCACTAGAGTTTCCTGCAGTGCTTCCACCCGCTGAGTGGCTCAAACTACCGGCCTGCGTCTTTCTCTGCCAGTCAACGCATTAATGCAACGCCTTGATACACGGGCAACGCCCCGGTACATCACGCTGTTGTTCTCGTTTGTCTCGACTTTCTTCTGGCATGCATCGGGCTTGCAAAGTTTCTTCTCGCCACCTCTTGGTACTTCTCGCCATCTCTCGGTGGAACAATATTTACGTTGATGCTGAAGAACCACAGGCTTCCGAAACACAAAATGCGAGAAAACAGCAAAGCCCGATATCTTCCAGCGTATAGGGCACAGAGAAGCTGGGACACAGAGAAGCTGGGACACAGAGAAGCTGGGACACAGAGAAGCTGGGACACAGAG
>NZGD01000125.1 GCA_002690925.1 Rhodopirellula sp. | reverse complement strand
ATGCTCCCCGAGTGGAAGCAAAAAAACCTAAGCCATTTGAGCCGCGTGCGTGATTCAATTGCACGTTTGAGAATCCAAAGGTGGGATAGGGTTCGATACCCCACCTGATTGTTTTTTCACCAACGGAATAGAGGCCGCCGCCAGACTGTTCGGGGAGTTTGCGAGTGGGGGTTCCCAAACCGATGGATTCGAACTCAGTGTCAGGAAAGGTTGCTACTGTCAGGTGCCCGTCCAAAAGACGGTTGTATTGCAGAGCGCTGATTCGTTGTGATTTGACTTTCAGGGTTTCTTCGACGGCAACAGGCTGCCACGCCTTTCCACCATCTTTGCTTTGAAACAGACCGTTGGTTTCACCGCCAGCCGCGATGGTTTCTGGCTGGAACCGATTGAAGGAGATGACTTCGCCAAAGAATACACTCGGTCCCTTGCCGTCGAAGTCAATCTGGTTACAAACAAGCCGCCACGTTTTCCCTCCATCGATGGTCCTCCACAGTCCGCGACCTGGCTGGCTGGGATCGCAGGATCCCAGCCCTGTAAGAACAATGTTTTCGTTCCCAGGGTGGACTGCCACGGTACGCACGTAGAGGCGGTCATCATGGCTTGGACGCAGATCGCCATTGACCTCCGTCCAGGTTGTGCCTCCGTCGCTTGACTTCAAAAGTCCGTTTCCATACGTGCGTGCGTACCAGACCTTGTGGTTGGAAGGTGCTTGGATGAGTGCGATGGCACGCCCGTTGAAACGTTCCGCGTCTTTCGGCTTGACGGGCTCTCGCTTGGGTGCCGAAGTAGAAGTGCCTTTGCTCAGATTCACATGATCCATCGCTCCTTGGGCCCAGGCACCACCCGGGTCGGAGGGTTGCTGGCGAAACGTAACACCTGCCACTCCTTTCCGCCACGCATGTCGGTTGCGTGGGCTGACCAGACACTGGCGAACAAGCTGCCAATTGATTCCGTCCACCGAACGAGACGTCGAAAACAACATGTCTTGCCGTTTCAGTCGAATCCAGTTTCCTGTCTCGTCTGGGTACTGATAATCAGTGCGACGACTGCCAGCCAAGTCACCATGACACGGAGTTCCTCTCCAGCCCTCACCTGCCAATCGGTAGAAACCGTAGGAGTTATAAAAGCATGGCTCAACGCCCGGTTTGAGTGTGAACATCAGGCCCAGCCAGCTTCGTGATTGGACGTGGCCATAGGCGGGATCTCTCCATGTTCTGGTTGGGAAGTCGAGCAGTCGGCCAGTCAAGGTAAAATCGCCTTCCACAGGTTGATTGAGAAACCAGTGTGAGTCACCTGTGATCTGAACTTGCAGATCTTTGGGGGGCTCTGTTTTGACAATCCCCAGTCCAGAACCCTTGACCCCGATGATTGTTTGTTGCCAAGGTTCCATCGCAACTTGCCCTTGGCTCTTGTACGGGATCCAGTTTGAATCGACTGTACGTTTGCCCTGTTCATAAACGACTCGCGCGCAGATATCAAATTCGCCATCTGGCAGAACCGTATTTTTCAGATGGTAGGGGCGTTGGGTGAGTTGCCCAAGGATCAGGTCACCGCAGAAAACATCGATCCGACTTACCTTTTTCCCATTTGCATCGACCTCGACGGTAAGGTCGACAAGATTGGAATGGGCTTTGCCGTTGCTAGGCAGGCACGTCGTTTTCAGGGTTGGGATCTTTGTTTTAGTTATGGTGGTAAAATCCGTTTGATTGAAAGGTCTCAGGGGCATCCCCGGCCCTTCCCATTGCAGGTCGCACTGTCCGTTTCTGTTGGTCCACGCTTTCTTGCCATAACGCAGTTCAAAATCATGGGGACCGGATTGCAGACCTCGGATATACCTGCGCATGCTTGGATTGGGCATGAACCCGTTGTTGCCCACCAACTCGCCGTCGATCCAAAGTGTGCTGTTGCCGGTTGCGGTCAATTGGAAAATATAGAAACCCGTTTTGGGGACATGCAGAGTACCTGTGTATCGAACGGCGTATTGTGAGCGTTTTTGGTCCCACATCTCACGCGGGGGAAGTACCACGCTGGGCAGTATTCCTGAACGCATAAAACCTTCGCGTTTATCGGCGACCCATCCATCAGTGTTTTGCAGGCTGGTGAGATCGGGGATGGCGTTGAGATCAGATTCATCATCAAGTTTGTATAATTCGTAAGTCAGGCCAGCTCGCGAAGTGATCGTGTCAGTTTGTCTTGTGGTGCTCTCATCGGTCGCCCCTGTTTGGCCCTCAACAATGGGAATCTCCTGAGTGGTTTTCCGATCGAAAATGTCGATCACGGTAAGCCGCACGCTCGCTGCCTGTTCACCATCAGTGGAAATGGTTTTGATCTGTTGATGAGGTAACATTTCTGTTAACTCACTTAGCGTTTTTCCATTTTTTCCAACTATCTCGATGTGGTAACCGAGTTGAGGAACTGCTGTGTCCGGGATTGACCAACGCACCGCAACCTGATCACCCAGTCGGTGGGCTTGGGGGGCGTTGATTGCTGGATTCCCTAAGGTGGGTTGGTCAGGTTGTTTGACGGTCCACGATGTCCTTCCTTTAGGATCTGCCTTATGGGTGACCGGTTCCTCGTAGTGAAAGGTCGAATCATTGTCGAGGATTGAGAACCTGGCGTTGTATTTGTTATCCATCGTGATCGTGTCAACGCTGTGCCACTCATGGTTCTGGCGGCAGTAGAATCGGCGGATGTCGATAGCCCGATCGGCACCTTTGGCGAGTTCTTCGACAAAGGTTGACCAACCTGAATAGCCGGTCACGGGTGCTGGGATTCGCATCACGGCACTCAGGTGCCATTTGCCCGTTTGTTGGTCCTTGATCCACCAGCCTTCATAACGATAAGAAGCATTCTCATCGGCAGGCTTCCAAACACGTTTGCACATGGTGAACCAGACCCCACGCCTCAGAAATGGTTTTTCGCCACCCACCGCTGCCGCTGAACCCTCTCCGCCTGCACCTGCTGCATTGGTGTATCTTCCTGTGTAGACGGGGCGGGGACGATCGCCGTTGTAGGCATCATCACCCCAGTACGTCCAAGGTGTTCCATGCTTCTGGTTCTCGGGACCCCCATTTTTGCCAGGCCCACGTGTGAACACGCCTCCATAGAAAGCACCACCAACCGGAAAGAATTTCCCATTCCAGAACGAGAAGTAGGTGCCCGACGACATGAAAGGAAAACGCACGTCAAACATGAAAAATTCAGCTCCTTCTTTGACGTTGGCGTGGTAGTACGAACCTCTGGCGTGAGGTGCCAATAGGAGTGCCAGGACGATCGCTGGCCACCAGCTCTTGAGGAGACGTTGCATCCGAGTCTTTTTTTGGTGGGCTGGGTAATGAAACGACGGCAGCTTGCCACTTATGTCCCGTTCCATCTTACCCCTACGCGAAGATTCAATATGCCAATTTTTCCGGTTGGTTGTCTTCCAAGCAGGATTTTCGCATCAGCAATTGACTTGAAATCCAACGAAGGTCGTGATTTCGCCTATCGTGGCGGGATGAAGGTTGTTTGGGGGGTGACGCTTGGCGGGCCCTTTGGGACACCTGCTGGTTTGTGATCGGGGTGCTGGCTGAATTGGAGGAGTTTCTAAAAAAAAGAAAAAATGAAGCGGGCGAATTGTCGGTTGAGTGAAACTAAGTGGGTAGAGAGGGATGTTTATGGAATTAGAAAATCTGCATTCAACACGACATGACGAGTTTGTGACTCTGTTTGTGCGACACGAGGCGGCGGTTTTTTCATTCGTGCTGGCAATGGTGCGGAATACTGCGGACGCCGAGGATGTGGTTCAGAAAGCGAGTGTCACGATGTGGAAGTCATTTGATCAGTACCAGTCCGGAACCAACTTTCGTAATTGGGCAATTCAGATTGCCAAAAATGCAGCGTTGAACCACATCACCAAAGTACGACGTGATCGACATGTTTTTGGAGAAAAACTCGCTGCACTGCTTGCCGAACAATCTGACGAAATCGCGGACAGCTTGGATGCTCGGCGTCGGGCTCTGGATTCGTGCTTGGAAAAATTAAGTCCGGATGATCAAAAGATGATGGCGGGTTGTTACGCCGAAGGAGCAACGATCCGGGCTTTTGCGGAGAAGTGCGGTGAGGCGGCTAATAGGATTTATAAGCGAGTGAATCGTGTTCGTCGTCTGCTGCACAACTGCATCGACCGTCAATTGGGGTTGCGGGAGTCAGCACAATGAATCAAACGATTGAAGCATTGATAGACAAAGCAATCAATGAAACTGCCAGTAAGGACGAGTTGCTCAAGCTTGAGGAGAATTTGCTAAGTGACTCTCTTGTACGTGAACGCTATCTGCATGCTGTTAATGTGCATGCGGCATTGCGTCGCCAGTTTTCATCTCGTCCCGAGTCAATGTCTGCCGAGTTGCCGGACCATTCACGATCGGGGAAATACGGTGCGCTGGCCATTGTTGTGGCAACTGCTGCGTGTTTGATGTTGATTGTCGGGGTGTTCCTCATTGTGCCTCGAACTAGGCAAATGCCGGCAGTCATTGCTGAAACCGTTGGCGCGTACGGAGAAACTGGGGTTGCTTATGCAAGCGGTGAGTTGGTGGGCTCAGGGCCTATGACTATTTCGCGAGGGCTTGTGCGTTTGGATTTTTCCAGTGGGGCGAGAGTTGCGGTGGAGGGGCCAGCGCAGTTGGAACTTGTAGATGAGATGCGTCTGGTGCTTCATCGTGGGGTCGTGACTGCGACGGTCCCTGAGTCCGCGAGTGGCTTCGTGATTGATACCGATTCAGCGCATGTGGTTGACCTTGGCACTGCCTTTGGGGTCTCTGTCAATGATTCGGGGCTGACAGATGTTTGCGTATTCGAGGGAGAGGTTGAGGTCAGTGCGCCGCCAACCGTTGGAAACGCCACACAGCCTCAGCGGTTGAGAGAGGGCGAGGCAATTCGATCAAGCAAAGGGTCCAATTCGATTGATTCAGTGGTGTTTGAAGCCTCGCAGTTCGAAAATGCCTGGCCGGTGAGCTCGGGGGTGCTGCAAACTACGGGGGCCATTCGCTTTGTTTCACCTGGACCTGGATTCCATCCCGGTAATTACAAGGACAACGAACACATTGTGGTGTTTCCCGAACGCGAAGGTGTCCGTCCGAGTGAACAGGTTCGTGTTGATATGGTGGATCCAGGTGTTTATGCGAAGTCGCCTTATCGAGAAAAACGAATATTGGCTAAGGATCAACGCGTGACAAGCTATCTGCTGCAGTTGGACGCTTTCCCTGAGGGAAAGAACCCTGGTCGTCGACGCAGTGTGCGTGGTCAGATTACTTTTGCAAATCCGATCGTCGGTGTCATTACGATGGATCGTTTGTTAAGAGAGTCAGAGGTGATCTTCGGTGTTCCCGACGTATCGTACCCCAGTCCAAGAACGATTGAGCCTCGGCCAGAGGGTGATCAACGACGAGGATTTGATAGTCTGATTTTGGCTGCCGACCGACGGACTCTGTTTGTTGAACTGCAGGAGAATCCTGGGCATCTTGATCAGGTTCGCGTTCTCATTGAAGCAGGCAATTGATCGGACCAGTAAATTGAATATCAAGACCATACTCAGCATCGGACTTTTTATCGCAGCATGCCCGGTGGCGGCAGTCGCTGCTGAGCCTCCAAACTTTGTGCTGGTGTACGTTGATGACCTTGGGTGGGCAGAGACGTCGGTCGAGATGATCAAGGGGCGAGAGGATACGCGTAGTGACTACTTTCAAACGCCGTATATCGAACGGATTGCAAGAGAAGGAATGGTGCTGTCGTCGTGTTACTCACCGTCAACCTTATGTGCGCCCTCTCGCAACAGTCTGCTGCATGGCATGACACCCAGTCGGCTTCGTTACACGGTGCTGTCTTCGGTCGAGGCCAAGAAACAGTACATGGGAAAAATTACGATTCCGCAGGCCCTGAAGAAAGCAAACTCGAGGTATCGCACAGCGCATTTTGGCAAGTGGCACAATGACAGTATCAAGCCCAACCAGGCGGGTTACGACGTGACCGATGGTCCGAATGGAAATGGGCCGGGAGATTTCGCTGATGATGGGAAAACTCCTCTTTCGGAACGGGATCCCAAGCGAATCTTCTCACTGACCGAAAAGAGTATCCAATTCATGCGGGAGACTGTGGATGCAGGGCATCCCTTCTATCTGCAGCTTTCGCACTACGCCATGCACATCTGGCATGACTCACTGAAGGAGACTCGAGAGAAATACAGGAAACTGCCAAAAGGAAGCAAGTACCAGAGGAAAGATGACACCGCAGAGGAATCGATTTCCATCTCAATGTACAACCATGGCTGGATCATCAACTATGCGGCAATGTTGGATGACATGGATCGTGCAACGGGCGTTTTACTTGACGCGATCGACGAGATTGGGATTGCCGATAATACGTTTGTCATTTTCACGTCTGACAACGGCGGGGGTTTCCGTGGTAACGCGCCGTTGCGAGGTGGAAAAGGCAGCCTTTACGAGGGCGGCATCCGAATGCCAACCATGGTTCGTGGGCCTGGTGTCAGCCCCGGGAGTTATTGTGATATTCCAATCGTGCAGTGGGACTTCCTGCAAACGTTTTATGATCTGGCTGGTGGGACACAACCACTGCCCCCAGAGTTGGACGGAGGAAGCCTACGCGATGTTTTCGTGCGGGGGAACGCAGGAGAGGTAACGCGTAACACCAAGCCTCTTGTGTTTCATTTTCCCTGGCACACCGGCGATCCCGAGTCTGTGGTGCGATTGGGAAATTTCAAGCTGAGAAAAAATCTCGATACCCTGAAGGTTGAGCTGTATGATCTTGCCAACGATATAAGCGAACGCTGCGACCTCTCAGCGAGTATGCCTGAGTTGGTTGAAAAACTGGAACACCAGCGATCCAGCTATTTGAGCTCAGTAAATGCCGAGACCGTGACCCTCATTCGTCGCAATTACGTCGATCTTCTGGAGGGAGGTTGGATTGCCAACGGCAGAAAGCGGTTTGAAAAGCTGAAAGCAGATCTGCATGCTGACCCTACCAACAATCAGAAGGCGTTCAGGGTGGACGTCTCCAGAAACCATGTAGAGTTTCAGGATCGACAACTCGCTCGATCACGTGCGCTCATTCAAATGCATGAACAACGTGGCACCGCTGATCGCAATTAGCATCGAGGACCCAAATAAAATGCCTTTCCCGCACAGTTTAGGATCGAATCTATCCATGAAGTTGAACCATCTTATCGTGTTTGCGTTTCTTGCTTGCAGCACGCAGCAGCTGTTTGCAGGGGCCCCGAATTTTATCCTGATTTATGCAGATGACTTGGGGTATGCCGATACCTCTGTTCAAATGATGGACGATGACCCAACCACACGGAACAGTTTCATCAGAACTCCTGGTCTTGATCGCCTTGCCGCAATCGGTACCCGCTTTTCCACCGCCTACGCACCGACGCCTACCTGCACTGGATCGCGTTTGAGTATTCAGTTCGGAAAGTCATCCGCACGCATGCAATACCGCAACGTGTTTGATGTTCTTTCGTCTGTGCAAAGACCAAATGGGTATGACGATGAAGTGACCCTCGCCGAAATGTTAAAAGCGTCTGGGAAAAACTACGTCACCGCCATGTTTGGAAAAGGTTGCAGTACCATGGGCCGGTTCGATGAGGCCGGTTATGACTTTACCGACGAAGGCCCGGGTGAGCCCGGTGGAAATGGTAACGGACATGGTTCGTATTGGGATGTGAAAAAGAAAACTCCCTTCCCGAAAGACAATCCGAAGCGGTTGCATTCCCTCAGGAAAGACTCCGTGGCATTTGTAAATCAGTATGCTGGTAAACAACCGTTCTTTCTGATGGTTTCACACTATGCCGCTCACATCCCGCACATGGCCACCCAGGGAGCGATCGAACGTAATAAAAAACGTTGGATCCAAGAAGGGCGGGATATTGAGAAGATCGATGAAGAAAAATCAAGTGTCAATCGCGATATTGTCTATGCCGCAATGGTCGAAGAGATGGACATGAATGTGGGTGCGTTACTGGACGCTCTTGAGGAACAGGGGCAGCTTGAGAATACCTACATCATTTTTACATCCGACAATGGCGGCGGACACTCTGATCGGCGCGAAGTGGATGGTGAGAAACGGCGATTCAATGGTCCGCTACAGGAAGGGAAACGCTCGCTCTATGAAGGTGGTATCCGCGTGCCCACAGTGATCTCCGGTCCGATGATTCAAGCAGGTGCACAGTGTGATGTCCCCATTGTTCAATGGGATTTTCTGCCAACTTTTCACGACTTGAGTGGTAGTGAATCGCCGCTTCCCGAGGGGGTCGATGGGGGCAGTCTGCGTGACGTATTCACTCAGGGAAACAGTGGCGTTGTTAATCGCGCAGCACCCGGCATCGTTCATCATTACACCTGTCATTATCATCCGCCAATCAGTTCGATCATCATTGGTGATTACAAGTTGATGCGGCATCTAAATTCTGGTGAGATCAAACTGTTCAACATTAAGAACGATTATCAGGAACAAGTCGATCTGGCTGCTGCAATGCCGGGGAGAGCAGAATCCATGGACGCCGTTCGCGCCAATTATGTGAAAGAGGTTGACGGTGGTACCACCACGCAAGTTCGTGAGGCTCTGTATGATCTCATGGACCAATTCGGAGATCGCGCAAAAGAGGCCTACCACAAAAAACTCGCTTTTCTGAAAGCACAAAATCCTGGGGATTTTGAAAAGCAAAAAGCAACAATGTTGGCGGAGTTGAATGCGAAACTTTTTAAGAATGAAATGAATAAGGAAAGGTGCCGAAGGCAGGCGAAGCATACGTCCTGGCGAGATAGTGCACCAAAGCAGGACGCCGAGAAACATGTGCGATCGACCTGGGTTGATTACACGGGCGAATGATTCTTTCCAGAAGAGCACTGACTTGCCGGAATGTCGTCAGTCCAGTAGTACACACGTGAATGATGATGCAGGAATGATGCACCGTTCCCGGTTGTTTGTCTTTGCGTTTTGATATTTGAGACTCACAGGATCAACAGATGAGATCACTGACTTTTTCTTTGCTCACCCTTGCTGTAACCATTGCGGTGGCCCGCGTTCATGCCGAGGAATCTCCAAATTTTGTCATCATTTATGCGGATGACTTGGGGTACACGCAAACGAGTGTCCCCATGATGAAGGGGCATCCTGAATTAGCGCACAAGCTGCATCAGACACCCAGTCTTGAAAAGTTGGCAGCGCGGGGCATGCGTTTTTCCAACGCCTATTGTCCCTCACCGGTTTGCACTTCATCCCGCGCGAGTATCCAGCATGGCAAAACGACTGCCAGAGTAGGTTGTATCTCGATTCACGATGTGGTGATGAACAAAAGAAAGATAGACATCGGCAAAAATCTGTCGATCGCGGAAATGATCAAAGAGGCTGATGATGAATACGTGACAGCATTCTTTGGGAAAGGATGCACACCCATGCGTTGGTTCAAAGAGCATGGCTATGACGTGACCGATTTCAACCACAAAACTCCCAATGGAAACGCACATGGAGATTGGTGGGAGCCGGCGTATAAAACTCCCATTCCTCTTGATGATCCGAAGCGAGTCTTCAGCTTGGCGAGAACCGCTCAGCAGTTTTTGAAAAGGCGAGGGAAAGATCGGAAGCCGTTCTACATGATGGTGTCTCATTATGCAGTGCATGTCCGCAACACATCTCTTAAAAGCACGCGTGAAAAATATCTCCGTCTCCTTGCCACCGAGAACGGGATTGAAGAAGGGATACCGGATATATCAAAGTTTGACACCAATGCTGCTGAAATGCCCAAGAAACTGCAAGCACTTTGGGAGAAAGCCAATTACGCCGCCATGATGGAAAATATGGATTCGTCGATTGGAATGGTGCTGGATGAGCTCAAGTCGCAGGGGCTTGAGGAGAATACCTACGTCATCTTTTCGTCTGATAACGGGGGCGGTCAAAGTAACGCTCCGCTGCAGGGCGGAAAGGCAAAGATGTGGGAGGGTGGTTTACGAGTCCCGATGATCGTTGCTGGTCCCGGGATCGCGGCAGACTCACAGTGTGACAAACCCGTTGCACAGTGGGATTATCTCACCACGATGCACGATCTTTTGGGAAGTAACGCCGCCCTTCCAGATGATTTGGACGGCATTAGCCTGCGTCCTGTTTTGGAGAATGGTAACGAAGGAAAACTTGCAAAACGGGATACTGGATTCATCTTTCATTTTCCGGCGCACTATACCGTCCCAATCACCGCCTACCGAAATGGTGATTACAAGCTGATGCGACATCTTAACTCAGGCGAAATCAAATTGTTCAACGTCGTGAGCGATATGGGCGAAACGAACGATCTCGCGAATGATCTGCCGGCAAAGACAGCCGAAATGGTTCGTGACTTGGATGCCTATCTTGAAAAGGTGGGAGCTTGGACCATGCGGGAAGTGTACGACACGCGTGCAGAGGAGCTTGATAACTGGATAGCGCAGGATCAGGAGAAGATCGCGAAGTTGACTGTGCAGTTGAATGATGCGGGTTTGTCTGAGCTGACGCGTGAAGATTTGAATGCACAGCTGGGGGGCGTGTTGGCGCGGTTAAAACATCATCGGAGTAATCTGGAGAAACTCAACAAGGACCGAGAATCCAAGCGTTGGTTTTGAGTTGAAACCGGTGTTGGAAGTATTTCCGGTGCATGGCGAACTCATTCTGTATTTTCGATCTGCAACACACTCGAAAATTCGAGCACAATGGTAGCCTTGTCTTTGGCTGAGAAGACGGTTTGCATTCCAACACCTTCTATGAGGTAGTTGATTAATGAAATTGGGAATAAATGTAGTTCTTGTGTTAGCTGCCCTTTTAGGTTTGTCGTTGGCGGCGCGGGAAACGCTTTTGAAGAAAGACTTGTCGCGGGAATATGAAATTCTCGCTGCGGAAGTTGGCTATCTTGAATCTACGGGAGAACCCGGGGTACAGGTGATTGCGCTTCCGACGGAAGATCCAAGACATTTTCGCTGGCGAATTGTTGTTCCTGAAAATGAGACGTTCGTTTGTAAAACCAGTGTCGCTTGGGATCGGAGCGTGCCCATGGAAGGACCTGTGAGCTTCATCGCGCATGTTCGGTTTCGTGATGGCGAAAACGGCTGCTTGAAGGCATGGTGGGATCTGAAACGCAGTTGGGGCACCACCGATATGGGCGGGGCCCAGTTGTACGAGTTTTTGAAAGGACGTTGGGATGAGATGGAGATTGAACAGCTTGCGAGTGACGGTCGCGTTACAGTGCGGTCTGGTCAATTGAGCTCACTATTGCGGATAAGCATGCCCGATCAAATGCGGGAAGATGCACAGAAAGCTCTGTCCCCTCAAAATTTGAAATGGTACGTTCCGGAGCTGTTCCATTTGCAACTGGGGAGTGATGCGGAGATAGGCGGTTCAGCACGCACAGACGCGTCAGCAAGTGGGAGAGAACCGTGAACGACTCAAATGTTGATTTTAAGATTGATACGTCCGAGTCACATAGAAACGACACGCGGAATGGACCGGAAGCCCGAGTTAGAAGGGGGCCACTACAGTGGAATTTGAAGACAATGATCCTGTTGGCACTGTTATGTGCCTCTTGGTTTTGCTATTACCGTTTGCATGATGGCAACGAATGGATGCGTTCTGCGCTCCAAGTCATGCGAGCAGAGTCAAAGGCTCTTGTGGTTCTGCACGCCGATCGTGTTGCAGTGGTCAGTGCTCCCAAAACCTGGAGTGATCAGAGAAAGTGGAACCTGGCGCTGCCAAGCAAGGAGACGGTGGGCAACGGTGGGGCCGCTTACAAGCTATGCCTTGCCACAAGTGGCTTGCAGTTCGGGAGATTGCCTTCGGAAGTGACGGAGTTTGCGTTGCCTCATGGCAGGCATGCCATAGAAATTATGAAAAGTGACACACAAGACGGATTTGAGGTTCGTGTTCTGCTTGATGATCAAGAGGTGATCAAAGTCAATCAACTTCATGCATGGGGTGGCGAGCGTGGATCGTCGGGTAGCGAGGGTTATCATAGTCAGTCTTTTCAACCAAGCAGTACCGATGGTTTGGTTGAGCTTTATGGTATGTATTTGACAGACGATAAAATGCCGGCAATCTCAAAAACATCACAGCACAATGGGATACTGCTCTGGCTGGAACCGATGAGTGAAGCTGAGTATTTGGATGGAAAACTCTAAACGAGAAGGAAGATGTTCTTGCGAGCGATGCAAATGTAATTGGGACACAACCAACTCTGAAGACCGGGCAATCATGCCAAAGCAGGTCGGTTTGCTGGAGCTGTCCTGATTCATTCTCACGTGTTTACCCTCCATCCATCAGGTCAGGAAAGAAGGTATTGAATCGTTCGAAGGTGATGAAATCTGGGAACCTTGAACGGCGAGTCAGGTCCATGTTTGCCGAATGATTCGCAAGTTTTGCTTCGGGAACAAAGATATGGTGTCGTTTGTTGTCCTACGATGTGTGTGAAGTTGGTCGTCTGCGTCGGTGACCAGCGCGCCGCACTCGCTGCGATTTTGTTGCCCTCACCACAAGGACAGAACGATTGAACGCTCCGATCCCTGCGCAAGCCACCCATCCGCAAGCCGTTCAGGAAAAGGGTGTGCCGTGGGGGGGGATTTTGTTATCGATATTGGTGGTGGTTCTCGGCGTGGTCTGCGTTGTTGTGGTTGCTACTGGCATTCTCAATGACGCGGGGTTGCAGAAGAATGCCAGCACCGCTTCCACAGAGGTGTGCTCAATCGTCTAAAGGATAAAGCGATGCTGTATCGTATTTGTATCGGCGAGAATCCGGGCGATTTGCAGATGCTTGTAGATGGGCCGACCGATGTTGCTGCAAAGGCAAAATGGGTTTCGCCGATATTGGATGAGGTTCTTAAAGACGCTTGTGGTAATGATTTTGCCTAAAAAGGCGTCGGGGGATGATTTCGAAATAAGAAGCGCAGGCTTAGATGGGCAGCATGGCACATCGGATGATCTGCTCTGGGATCAGGTGATGCCTATTGAGCTTGCAGGCGAAGCATACCTCTGCCGATAGGCGCTTCGGACGGCTGCATAAAAGTTGGCTCGATCTTGGTTTACCTTGGTAGTGCAACAGTCGCTGAAGTTGCGTTGTGGTGATCTGCTGCAGCTATTCGAAACCAGCATCAGATCAATGTGGTGCGAAGTTTGCTGAGATTCGCAAGGTTGCTGCTTCTGCTATGCAAGAAACGTTTCAATCGGTCCCGTTTGTTCAATGCTCAAGCCCACGTCGGGGCTGCCATAGTGATTGATTGAATTCCCATGGGCATTCAGCAGGGTGGTGTACCAGTTGCCTAGTGTTTTGTGTCCCTGTTTTCCGTATCCTGGTAAGCGGATGTAGCGTCTCGCTATATCGATCGGTGTGTTGTCACCGGCGAGAACGACAAATGGCCACTCTGTCCCATGGCTGTGGTGGGTTTCACCGTTGTCTGGGAAGTAGAACAGCATCGTGTTGTCGAACATGGTGCCATCGCCTTCAGGAACATTTTTTAAGCGAGTGACAATGGTGTCGATCAGGGTCATGTGCTGGTTACGAATTTTCTTACGTACCTCGGTTGCTTCAAACCGTCCAACTGCTTTTCCGTGACCAACGTCATGTTGGTTGACTTTCTCGCCCTCGATTTCCGAGAGCCCCGTGTACGGAGTTCCCAGTTCGTCCAGGGTGAATGCCACCACGTTGGTCATGCCCGAGATGAGCGTTGAGAGCAGGATCTCAGTGAGGCCGGCTTGTCGATCCACGGTCGATAAGTCGTCCGCCATGTACTTGGCATCGAGTTTGGGAAGGTGGGCGCGGATCTGCTCGCTCATGGCTTCGACCCGACCGTTCCGTTTTCGGATATCCTGCAAGGCATCGGCGTAATTCGCGACCTTGATCCTCTCGGAGCCGACCAGGCCCTCGGCTCGTTGCCCTTCGCTGTTGGCTACAAATTCCAACATTTTCCGTTCCAGTTGGTAAAGCGTCTGTGCAGACGCGTCGTTGGATACGGATTTATAAAGCTCCTTCATCGCGGTCTTCGGAGATCCGAAGGCATAGTTGGGCTGTTGTGGACCACGAGCTGAAAATCCTTTCTCAATGCCGTTGATGTTTCCTCGAGAATTGCCGCCACCCGTAGGAAAGCAAGCAAGTTCGATGTGTCCAAAAGGCGATGGGAAAAGCTTGGCCAATTCGAAGTCCACGGTCGCCCACTTGATCGAACTCAAACGCTCATTGGCTTTGAAGACACCCAAAGAAGAACACCATGTGTGGTGGCCCGTGGTGCACATTTTTCCTGAGAGGCCCTGCAGGATGGTCATGTTCTGCATATGACCTGAAATAGGGCTCATCCATTCCGGTAATTCCTGACCGTCCAAGTCAGCAGTGAACGCTTCTTTCTTCTTTTCGCTCTGCTGTTGCTGATCGTCAAAAGAAGGCAGCGTCAAAGAGCCTGGCAACAGTCCGTTTCCCTTATGCAGGAAAATAAATCGAGTGGGCGGTTTGCCCTCAGCAGTATTTGCGAACAGATGGGGCGGCATCAAGCTCATGGCGCCAGCACCCAGGACCGATTTTGTCAGGAATTCTCTGCGGTTTGTCATGTTGTGTTTTCTTCGTGCAGGACGGAAATTAACCGTCGCGGGGCGTGTCGTCGCACTTCGTCAGCATACGCGAGCCACTATTGTACCGTAACAATCGAGTCACTGTCTTTACGATAAATGAACGAATCAGATGTCAGCAGCGAAACGATCACTGCTCTGAAACTGCCGCCGCTATTGACGTAAGCATTGTCGGCATCAATCAAGGTTTTCGAGTCGGAAAGCATTTCATTTCGGCCAATGAAAAACCGAAAAGCGTGGCGAATGATCGATTGTCGGACTCGGTCGGATTGAGCAAGCCGGTCAATCAAATCAAATGCGTCGGTTACTTCGCCATCAAGAGCGTGGTCAAACGTACCGTCAAGGTATCCTGATGTGTCTACAGGCATTGTTTTGTAGGTATCCGATTCATTGCCGTTGTTCCGTTTGACAAGATTTTCAGGATGCTCAAGGCTCTCGACGCTGCGAATCCGGCCGAAATCATCGAAACCCTCAAACGGCATGCCCAGCGGATTCATTTGTTGATGGCACTTCCAGCATTCTCCTTGTCCAGTCACCGATTCCACCCGTTGTCGGAATGTCTTGTGTGGGTCTTCCGGAACTTGTGCGTCGACGGTGATGGGTACATCGGGAACACGTCCTGCCAACAATTTTTCGCGAATCCAGCGGCCACGGCGAATGGGGTCGGTTTGAAAATTTCCTGAATGTGCAACCAGCCACGCGGGGTGAGTCAAAATGCCCTTTCTGCCTGGCATCGGAAAAGGTTGAACAGGCTGATAGTCGAAGTTGTCCTGGTTGCCATAGCCGCCTCGGCCAGGCATTCGTGGAAGACTGTAGATTGGCGAATGCCAGTAGTGATTGCCATGAGCCCATGGGAAGGTTGTGAATGGCTGGTTGCCTTTGCCAAAGGTGTGGTCGAAGTGCGTCATCAAGCGGATTAGGCTATTGTCGTGGCGTGCCTTGCTGCGTCCCGTGATACCGCGACGATCAATATGGGTTTTGATCAGTTCTTCGTGTGCCTTCACGACCCCGTCAGGATCATCTTTCCAGTTGGTGTTTTTCAGGACCTCGTATGCTTTACGCCAACCCTCAATCATACGTTTGCCTGACTCATTATCTCGATTGTGATAGAGGAAAAACTTGTCAGTGGTTAGTAGGGTGTTGAAGACATCCTTATCGGACTCGACAATGCCAGCCACGACGCGATCCGCCTCGTTCACGAGATGACCCGGAGTCTGGTTACTGCCACGACCGGGGTTGATGTAAAAACCATCGCTGCGTTTCAGGTCCTTGAAAATTTTGAGTGCCGCAGGATAACCAAAGAACTCACGAAAGAATCGAATGATCCTTGGGTGTGAGGTCAGGCGGGGGGGGATCTTGTCACGACTGCCCCATGCATGGCCGATAGCTCCACGAAAATAGGAATCGTCCGCCAGCAAACGCGTTACTTCACGGTGGTAGTCTTCTTTCGTCAGCAGCTTGCCCGCGTTTGCTGCGTCTCGTAGTTGTTGGTCAGGTCCACGATCACCCAGTGCGTATGCGATTGCGAAGCTTGCTTCACGTGGCGTGAGTTTACGTCGCCCATGCTCATCCGTTTTACCACCCCCGAATTCAATTCGGTAAAGAAACTCGGATTCCAGCAGGACACTGACAAGCATTTGTCTTAGCCCGTTGACGTTTCCGGCAAGTTTGATGGAAGATGCCGTTAATGCAACGTACTTGTCTAGTTCGGATGCACTGGGTGCACGCTGTAATACTCTTTCAAACTGGGTGTTGATGGCGGCAACAATCTCATCCAGCGTAGGTTCGCTGGTTTTCAGGATGATGGTTTCAAATGTCTCCGGTGTGGTTTTTGGGTACCAGCGATCT